>JAITBC010000060.1 GCA_031283785.1 Tannerella sp.
TCCACTATAAACTGACGTCCTTCATTGTCGGTGCAGCAGACGTCGACTATGGAATCTTTCAACCCGGGTATCTCCGGTACAAGCTCGTTCGACTGATACTGCAGTCCCACTATCCGACGATCTTTCTCCAAAGGCAGCATATTGTTGAGCAAACTCACACATAACTCTTCATGTTCGCCGAAGATTCGCTTGAACGTAAGGTCATTTTTAGGATCTAAATAATGTGCCATATCTTTACTCGTTTATTTCATACGGCAAAATTACATGAAAATCCGGCGATTTCCAAGCGCGTGCGGATGAAAAACGTTTTTTTACAGAGGAAGTTAGCATAAAATCCGCATTTACACAAAAACTGCGGGTTGAAAGGCTAAGATTTTTTTCTCTATTGAATGGGCTGGATATTTCTCATAGCACCTCAAAAAAAGATTTAGCCCAAAGTTTATGCCGGAAGCATATATGCCGGCGATATAAAATCACTGGATTACCCAACGTATCTTCCCGATCCCAAAGATAAACGGATGTCGCATTATTTTGAAAATTACTCTTACAGCGCTATCATATACGACAAGTACCGCAATGTTTATTACCGCATGGTAGAACACCCATGGAAAGACTATCATCAGGGTATGGACTGGATGCCCTGGTTGAAACAGATATCAATCGTTATTTTAGATGGAGACCTTAATTTTATTGGTGAAACCGTGCTGGATATGGAATACCGTCTTTCCAGCTCACAGTTTATGGTAACTGCGGATGGACTTTTACTGCACAAAAGAACAGACGATGAAGATGAATTGATATTTGATTTATTTACCCTCACAAAATTATGAAACAGTATTTGACGGGAAGCCCAAAGGGTTAATTTTTTGTAATTACTTAAACTTTTTGCACTGAATCAGCCATTTCCAAATTGGCAATACATTAATTGTGAGATTGTTTTCTGTAATTATTTTTTCTTCGTTGTAAGTTACTATTTCAAGTTGTTGAATATCGTAAGATTCAGCTAATTTTATGAGCGCTTTGATTTCGCGCTGCTTAGTAAACCCGTCTGCAATGGAATACGAGACCTGAACGGCGCGTTTTTTGGTTGGGATAAAGAAATCTACCTCAACGTTTCGATTGTAGTAAAACAGATTTTCTCCATATTTTTTTCGCAATTCTATAGCCGCAATATTTTCCAGAAGTTTAGTTTCCGGGTCTATTAAAAAGTTGTTCAACAAGCCGTTATCAAAAAAATACCGTTTTTTAAAAGTCTCTTTTTCAGTCAAATTATCAGTAAAATTCGGAATGCCGAAAATCAAATATGCATCGGTCAAATGTTGCAAATAATCAACCAGCGTGTTACGCGAAATTTTTGCACCTGTGGTATTTATGATATTTTCGAGCCGTGAAAGCGACATCGGGTGCATGGCACTTTCGGCAATTTTTTTGTTTAAAACCCTGATCGCATTTTCATTACGAATATTGTTACGTGCAATCACATCGCCCAAAATTATTTTTTGATACAGCGTATTGAGCCATTCGCGCTTGTCGTTCATCGAAAACGTTTCGGCAAAACCGCCATAATAAAAATAGTTGCCGAAAAGTTTCACAACCTGCTCCCGAGCAGAGGAATAAGTCCAGTTTTTAGACAGTTCAAGGCTGTGAAATTTCAGATATTCTTCAAACGAAAACGGGAACACATCATGTGCAATAAACCGTCCGCCGAGCGTGGTATAAATCTCTTTTGCAAGCATTTTGGCGTTGCTGCCGGATACAAAAACACGGTATTTTTCGTCCGCCAAACGTCGCGCAAATTTTTCCCAGCCTGCAATATTTTGAATCTCGTCAAGAAAAATAACAGGCTGTAAATCAAAAATTTCTTTGTAAGCATCGAGTATCACGCCTAATTCTTCGGCTTTGATTTGTGCAATTCGCTCGTCTTCAAAATTGAGAAAAAGCACGTTTTAGAGCGTGATTTTTTGCTCAGCAATCAAGTCTTTTGCATGCTGGTACATCAAATACGATTTCCCTGCACGTCGTAGCCCCACAAACACGTAATTTGCTGTCGGTTCTAAAATGAGTTCACGTTAATCAGCTATGTTTTAGATATTTCCTCCTGTTTTGCAACAATAATCCGTTTAATAACCTCCTTGTCCATAACCGGTATTTCTTAAAATTCGATCACAAAGATACAAATTATTTTTTAATATACTGATCAATTTTAGGCGATTATTTATCAGGATATTGACGTTTATTCCGTTTTCTTTCTTGCTATTTCCAGTGCATGTGTCGTCACATAATATTTGGCAATCATATTCGGTACTTCCCATTCGGGTAGCGTACCTTCTTTCAGGTATTTCAGGAAGTTCTCCGTTACTTGTCCGAAATGAGCTTCGTGGCCGTTATGGTATTTTGCAGGGACGAGGACTTCCCATTTGTCATCATCCGTTTTTTTCAGTTCAATTCCCGGAAATTTATCCGTTACGGCGCTCAGGGAATTTTGCAGGTCTTTTTCGAATGTCGCCGGATCGGGGCCGACGGATTGTATATACAAAACGGGTTTGTAATTTTGCTCTTTTCCCTGTTCGATGATGAGGTGCGCTTTGCTGCCTTTCATTACGGAATAGTGTGTGTCGCCTCCGCCTTCGGGATAGGTATAATTCCATATAACGGAGACCTTGGCGTTTACACCGCGTATCTTGTAATAGATATCGCCATTTGCGTATACATACAGGGTATCGTTGGAAACATCCTGTGTTAAATAGTCGGGATAAGCGTCAAGACCTGTTACTTCTTTGAACTGAGCCTTCGACAAAGCTGTAGTCCAGTGATTTGCGTCCAGCAGTTCAATATCGGTCGGGCAGTTTATGATTTGTCCGGGGAAACATTCCCACTGGACAAGGTCTACCAGATGGGTTGTTACGTCGACAATGCCTTCACCCTGCTGTTTGACGTCGAAGAACCATGCCGGACGAATCAGCGGGTTGCCGGAAACAGTTTTGAAGAAATGGTGCACGCTTTCTTTTACTATTCCGGGGTCTTCGGGCGTACCTTGCTCCTGTTTGCCGTACACAGCCGGAAGCAGCGAAAATTCTTTCTGCAGCATCGTTGTGATCTCAAAACGTTCGGTCATGATATCATAAAGCAGCAATTCATTTTGCTTTGCAATACTGAAACATTCTTTTAATTTCTCAAAGTCGAAGACGTTGATTGCCATGGGCTTGTCGGCGAGTACATGGATGCCGGACGAAAGGGTCTGCCTGATATATTCCGTCTTTTTGCCGTTATTTCCGGCCGTCACCATCACATTTCCCTTTTTCTCATCCAGCATTTTTTCAAAAAAATCGGCGCCGGTGTATACAATCTCATTCCATTCGGTCGGATTATCCGTTCTTGTATTATATCCGTCAATCTTTTTCAAGTGTTCGACAACGTCGTTTCCTTCCGGCGAGTAAACATAAACATCTTTACTTACGCCGGGATATGATGTTTTCTGCACTAAAGCCGCATGAAAATGTCCGGGGTCGAGCGTAATTAACTTAATTTCATTGTCATTGGGAGAGTTTTTGCCGGTTTTCATTGTACACGATACGTTTAAAAACAGTCCGCCGGCGATAAACAGTCCGCCGACGATAGAAAGAAAATAGCGTTTCATAATTTTGTCATTTTATATATTATTTATCATACGTCCTATGGCATGCTGCATACCGTCGATTTCCGCCAGTCCTTTTAATCTTCCGTAGAGTGGATATCCGGGGTTTGCCGTACGGTTGTAATCGTCCAAAATACGTATCCCATGGTCGGGGCGGAACGGCATGCGGACGTCTTTCCGTCCTTTTCGTATCCTCTCGGCCTGTTCTTCGAGTAAGACCTTGATAACCGAATACATGTCGACATTCCCGTTCAGGTGTTCGGATTCATAAAAGCTGCGATACTGCAAAGATACGGTATTTCTTAAATGAACAAAATGAATTCGGGAAGATAATGCTTTAGCCGTTGCGACAAGATCGTTATCATTTCTTCCCGAAAGCGATCCGGTACAAAATGTGACGCCGTTTACCGTCGAATCATACCGGTTGATAATCCATAAAAAATCATCTGTCGTGCAGGCTATACGGGGCAATCCCAATAGCGGGAACGGCGGATCATCGGCATGGATACAGAGGTTTACGCCGACTTCTTCCGCTACCGGGATCACGTCGTTTAAGAAATCGGATAGATTTCCCCGCAATTCTTCTTTGCCGATATCTTTATACGTCTCCAGGTAGTTGAGAAACTGCCGTTTATAGTCGGCGGCATCCTTATCGACAGTTCCGTTTATGAACGCCTGGGTGATAATGATGATATTATGCGCCAGTTCTTCTTTCCGGACTTCGTTCATTGAGGCGATAACCGTTTCCGCTTTCCGGAGCGTCTCGTCGTCATAACTTTCCGAAGCGCCTTTGCGTTTAAGGATATAGATGTCGAAAGCGGCGAATGTCGGATAATCGAAAAGCATGGATTCGCCTCCGTGTTGATTCTTGAAATGCAAATCCGTCCGCGCCCAGTCCAGTACAGGCATGAAATTATAACAAACAGTGTCAATACCGCACTTTCCCAGATTGTGCAGGGATTGTTTGTAGTTATCTGTTAATCGCGGATAATCCGGGGAATGAGTTTTGATGCCTTCTGCGACAGGAAGGCTTTCTACTACGCTCCAGCGCATACCGTTACATTCGATTTCGGATTTCACAGCCATGATTTCATCTGCCGGCCATACTTCTCCCGCATGAAGGTGATGTAATGCGGTAACAACCCCTTCTATCCCCATTTGTTTTAAACAGGATAGAGGCACGGAATCATTTTTCCCGAACCATCGCCATGTCTTTTCCATCGCCATGGCTATACTCCGCTAAAAGAGCTGAAACCTCCGTCCACCGGGATAATTGTGCCGGTAATGAAACTCGCATGTTCGGAGCAGAGAAAATGAACTATTCCGTTCAATTCGGTGATATCGCCGAACCGTTTCATCGGCGTGCGGGCTAACACTTTTTTGCTTCGTTCCGTATAAGTTCCATCCGGGTTTATCAGCACTGCACGGTTCTGATTCCCGATAAAGAATCCCGGCGCCAGTGCGTTAACGCGTATCTTTTCGCTGAATTTCAATGCCATTTCCATGGCGAGCCATTTTGTGAATATCTCCACTCCGCTTTTGGCGACCGAATATCCCGGCACGCGCGTGATTGCCGAATAGATAGCCATGGATGCGATGTTTATGATGCTGCCTTCACCCTGCTCGGCCATCGTTTTGCCGAATATCAGGCAAGGATATACGGCCCCGTTCATATTCAGGTTTGTGACATTGTTAAAATCTTCTATTTTCATATCAAAAACCGTTTGATCTTCGCTCAGTGTCGCGCCGGGGAGATTACCCCCGGCGGCATTCACCAGTATATCAATACGTCCCCATTTGTCCAAAAGCTGTTCGCGTGCGTTTTCCAAATCTTCTTTTTTCAGCACATTGCATAGTATGCCTGTTACTTCCCCAAAGCGACTTAGTTCTTTCACTTTGTCTTCCGTAGCTTCGGGCGCAATATCCAGAATTGCAACTTTCACGCCGTTTTCAATTAGACTTTTGGAGATGTTGCTCCCCAGTACGCCCGTTCCGCCTGTTACTACGGCAATTTTACCTGTTAAATTGATGTTCATAATTGCTGTCGAAATAATATTGAGTAAGGTTTATTCGTTTGTATATTTCTCAAACTCATCCGCTATTCCGGCCTCACGGGTGTTTCCCGCATGGACGAGTACGCGGTAGCGAAGCCGTATGAGTTCGCCTTTTTTCAGTTGTGTCGCTTTGTCGTCTTCCGGCCAGTACATCGGGGTAGGGGAGATGAAACCGTAATCGCGCGTAAACCATGGCGAAGGATACCATTTATTGGAAGGATGCTGCATGATAGCGATACCTTCGACGCCCGTCCTGCGTGCGCCGTAACAGTCTATCCACGGCGAAGCCTCCCCGAATGTAGCTTTTTCGCCTTCCCTGCCGCCGGAATTTATCATGACGCCTCCCTGCCTGACGCTCAGCGACGGGTCGATACGGGCGCTGAAAAGCGAATGATTCGTCTTTAGAATGGTAACATCCGTCAACATTTCCATTTCGATATCAAAATCTATCCTGAAGAGGCTGTCCGACGGTGCGGAAATGGTGATTCTCCTCCGGTCTATAACCGGTGACGGAGCGTCCGGGCGTTTCCATATACATTCGTCTTCGATTACCGCCCGTTCACCTTTTTCTTCCGTAATACGTGCGCCAATGGAGATGATACGTCCGCGTTCCAGGCCTTCCTGCCAGTAATTCCCTCCGTTTACCCTGTCGCAGCCGAAAAACAGGGAGCTGTGATGCGGGTATTCGCCATTGCGCAAAGAAGTAACGCTATTCCCCGATACGGGTGCGTTTACGGGATAGAAGAATGGATATTTCTCGTTATCAGGGAAATGATAGCTTGTGAAAAATATATTCCCTATTGTGACGTCAATCCGGTTACCGACTATTGTCGCCGATACGGTTTTTTTCTGGGCCGGCAATCCGCAGGCCCAGAACAGTAACAGGATAATAAATAGATGCCTCTTGTTTTTTTGTGTATTCATAATTTATATAAGTTATTTTGAATGATTAATCACCGGTCACAACGATTACCGGGTGTGCAAAATCATTCCAGAGCCTGTCGGCTTTTTCTTTTGTCATTTTGCCTTCATACGACAGTACCCGGTAGCGTAACAAATAATGTTCGCCGGATTTCAGTTCCCAGTCTTTATTTTTTGCAGGTGCGAAATTTATAAATGCATCGCCTCTGCCTCCGTTTGCTTTTTCATCCCAGATACGTAGCGGCTCGGGGAAATTGCAGTTTTCAGGATGCCCCATGAAAAGCAATCCCGAACGACCGGTTTTCGTCGCGCCTGTAATATATATCCAGCGTGCGACAGACCCGTCTATCTGCTGTCGTGTTTTACCTTCGGATGTTAGCATTTCGCAATTTTCTTTCGTCCAGTCTTCCGTAGCGCGGTATCCGAAACCCGCATAACGATATTCTTTCAACAATACCGGCAGCGGTGTGGAGGGGTGCAGATGCGATTCGAAGTCCCAAAGAAATCCTTCCGGCACGTTCCAGGCCTTGATCTTCCAACATTCGTTCATAATCACTTTTTCTTCTTCCGGCGTGAATATATAGTGGTCGAGATTTGCCGTATATCCGGCAAAAACATCGCCACGGTATATATCTTCAATATTTCTTGCCCGTACTGTTCCCTGCTTGTCCATGAGATTCCAAAGGTCGTACATTTTCCCGTCGTACATCACTCTTGTCCATGGATTCCATATGCCGTAATGATGGTAATGGTCTTTAGGCTGTATAGCCGTCAGGATATTACCGTCGGGCGAATAAGCCGGGTGGATAAAGCCGCTCCTGCCATACGACCGGTCTACGCCGGCAGGCGGTTCGACATGCGCATAATTATATTGAAGGATATTTTTATCCCCTTTTTTCAGTATCAGCGCCTTTTGGTTATCCTCCACTTCCATCAGGCTGCCGTCTTTTTTCTTTTTTGCCTTTTCGGCGACGAAAATCCGGACGCTGCCGGCATCGGTTTTGCCGTCGAGTATCCAATGCAGGATGGATGTTTTGCCTTGTTCCGTCGTCGCGAGCTGGCACGGGACGACTCTTTTTTGCTTTCCGGTAATTTCGAATAGCCTGACGGCAGAAGACCCGTGCAGGTTAAGAGCGGAAACATCGGCCGATACGATACAATCCTCCCGGTCGTACGGTCCGGCATGGACGGTTATTTTTATCTTGCCGGCCATACCGGTGTTTATGGCAAGGATGCATATCAATGAAAAAATAAGAGTTCTCATATTGTTTTTACATTATCCGGTTTGATTCAGAAGTTATACGGCGGCCTGTGCGGACGTGCTATCATGGCGTTTGCTTCGTCGTCGTTTTTGAAACGTTCCGATAAGGGGTCCCAGTAAAGTCTCCGGTTCAATTTCATTGCAATATGCTGGAGGAGGCATGACGTACATGAACGATGGGCCACCTCGGCCGGCGTAATGTTCATCTTGCGCGTTCTTACGCTCTCAAGCCAGTTGCCGTGATGATCCGTACTTACATACAGGCGGACGGGATCGTTATCCGTCAGCGGAGACAAAATCTTTGGGTCGGAAGCCTGTAAAGCTTTTGAGGTAGTGCTTATAGGCTCGTTTGCCGAAGCTGCGTATGAGCCGCGGCTTACAAAAATCCAGCCGTCTGTTCCGGTGAAAAGTATGCCGTTGGGTTTTTCGTTGCTGTCGGTCGTTCCCGTTACGACGACGCCATTGTCATAAAGCATTTCCGTCTCATACGGGCCATGAACATCCCAAAGCCCTCCTGCAGCAAACTCCGCCTTGCCGTATATTTCGACCGGACCTGAATATTCCTTATCCATTGCCCAATGGGCAATATCGAAATGGTGCGCTCCCCAGCCGGTTATCATTCCTGCGCCGAACTGTTCGCAGCGCAACCAGCCGGGACGTCCGTATCCTTTTTGCGGATGCACCCGTTCTTCGGTATAATAGACGTATGGCGTTTGTCCCAGCCATTTGTCGTAATTCAGTTTTTCGGGTACGGGCATCGGTTCCGTTTTACCGCCCGGAGGATCGCCGGGCAAACGAATTTCGATCCTTTGCAATTGGCCTATACGCCCGTTTCGGACAAGCTCGCAGGCTACGCGGAACTGCTCCATCGAACGTTGTTGGCTTCCGATTTGCAGGATACGTCCGGAGGCATTCACCGCATTACTCATTTTTCGTCCTTCTTCGATCGTAAGCGAAGTCGGTTTCTGCAGGTAAACATCCTTACCTGCGCGAACCGCATCAATGGCATTTTTTGCATGCCAGTGGTCGGGCGTACTTATAAGAACAGCGTCGACATCTTTGTTTGCGAGCAGTTCTTCGTAATTCTCATATGTGCTTACGCCGCTGTAAGGTTTACCTGTTTTTTTAGAATAGTAATCTTCTACCAGCTTTTTGGCGTCGGCCAGTCGGTTGGCGTCCAAGTCGGATACGGCAATAATACGGGCATAGTCGTATTTCCATACGCCCGGCATATCATGTTCGCGTGAAATGCGCCCGACGCCGATAGCGCCGATGTTAATACGGTTCGACGGGGCATTAGGGCCAAGCACGGATGCGGGAACGATCGTTGGAGTGACAATCAATCCCGCCCCTGCGGTTAATGTTCGTTTAATGAAACTTCTTCGGGTAATCATAGTATTTTGTAATTAAAAGATTGAATATTTTCAGTATATAACGGATACAAAGTTAAAAACTTTATACGTATTGAGCAAATATTATTTTTGCATATAATAACGTGATATTTGCTTTATGTATTTTTAATCGACATTCATAATATTCCTGAACATCGCAGAAGGCGGGTTATGCATGTAAAAAAACCGGAATAGGAGCGGCAGAAGCGCCTTTGGCCGAAGGCGGACTATTTACAGGCTAAGGCTGGGGGATATTTACGGAATAAAAAAACGGATTGCCGCTAAAAATAACGACAATCCGCATCATATTATGAACTAATAAAAACAAAATCGGGGGAATTACATCATCCCTCCCATTCCTCCTCCCATTCCGGGAGCCATTCCTGCCGGGGCCGGATTTTCTTCTTTCTTTTCTGCGACAACACATTCTGTAGTCAGGAACATGCCGGCTACCGATGCGGCATTCTCCAATGCTACGCGCGCTACTTTTGCCGGGTCGATAACGCCCGTCTTGCAGAGATTTTCGTAAACGTCCGTATGGGCGTTGTATCCGAAGTCGTCTTTGCCTTCTTTTACTTTCTGTACGATAACGGCGCCTTCTTTGCCTGCATTATCAACAATTTGGCGTAAAGGTTCTTCGATAGCGCGTTTTATGATTTCGATACCGGTAGTTTCGTCATCGTTATTGCCTTTGATACTGTCAAGCGCAACGATAGCACGTATATAAGCGACGCCACCGCCGGGTACCGTACCTTCTTCTATAGCGGCGCGGGTAGCGCTCAGAGCATCGTCTACGCGATCCTTCTTCTCTTTCATTTCAATTTCGGAAGGAGCTCCAACATAAAGGACGGCAACACCACCTGCCAGTTTTGCCAGACGTTCCTGTAATTTCTCCTTGTCATAGTCGGATGTAGTCGTCTCAATCTGGGCTTTGATCTGGCTGATGCGCGATTCGATTGCTTTCTTGTCGCCATGACCTTTTACGATTGTCGTGTTATCTTTGTTTACGGTAATTTTGTCGGCGCTGCCGAGCATATCCAGTCTCGTATCTTCAAGTTTCATACCTTTTTCTTCGGTAACGACTGTTCCGCCGGTAAGGATTGCGATGTCTTCCAGCATAGCTTTACGACGGTCGCCGAAGCCGGGAGCTTTAACGGCGCACACTTTAAGGCCGGCGCGCAGACGGTTCACTACCAGTGTAGCCAAAGCTTCGCTGTCGATATCTTCGGCGATAATCAGTAACGAATGTCCCGATTGCACTACCTGTTCAAGGATGGGCAGTAATTCTTTCAATGCGGAAATTTTCTTGTCGTAGATCAGTATATACGGGTTTTCGAACTGTGTTTCCATTTTTTCCGTATCGGTTACGAAATAAGCGGAAATGTAACCGCGGTCGAACTGCATACCTTCTACTACGTCTACTGTAGTTTCCGTTCCTTTTGCTTCTTCAACCGTGATGACGCCTTCTTTTTTCACTTTCTGCATCGCTTCGGCGATCAGTCTTCCGATGCTTTCGTCGCCATTAGCGGAAATCTTGGCTACATGTTCTATTTTATCCAGATTATCGCCTACGGCTTCGGCCTGTTCTGCGATGCTTTCAACTACTTTTGCGACTGCTTTGTCAATGCCGCGTTTCAGGTCCATTGGATTTGCTCCGGCAGTAACGTTTTTCAATCCTACGCCAATGATAGCTTGTGCCAGAACGGTTGCCGTTGTTGTTCCGTCACCGGCTTTGTCGCTGGTCTTTGAAGCAACTTCTTTCACGAGTTGAGCGCCCATGTTTTCATAAGGGCATGCAATTTCTATTTCTTTTGCTACGGTCACGCCATCTTTTGTTATCTGGGGTGCACCGAACTTTTTCTCAATGATTACGTTACGACCTTTTGGGCCTAATGTTACTTTTACTGCATTCGCCAATTCATCCACGCCCTTCTTCAGAAGGTCGCGAGCTTCCATATTGAATTTAATTTCTTTTGCCATGGTTATAATTATTTGTTAATGTTCATAATTTAAGTTGGAAATCAGATAATAGCAAGAACGTCGGATTGACGCATAATAAGATACTTCGTATCATTAAGTTCAATTTCCGTACCGGCATATTTGCCGTACAAAACTTTGTCTCCCTCTTTCAGTACCATCTCTTCGTCTTTTGTACCTTTACCTGTCGCAATCACTTCACCTTTCAACGGTTTTTCTTTAGCCGAATCGGGAATAATGATTCCACTTGCCGTTTTTTCTTCTGCATCTGCTGGTTTAATCAGCACTCTGTCTGCTAATGGTTTAATACTCATGATTTTTAATTTTTAAGTTTATAATTATATGATTTATTTAAATTCGCATCCAACATTATACGAATATCGTGCCAAACATTTTTCCGACCGGAAAAACTGTCATTTTAGCAGACAATGCGGCAGGCGTATTTTCCGATGCTGACAATGTGTCGGGAGGGAACGGTAGCGATGGTTTATAGCGATAGGGCAGTGATGGATTACGGGAAGGCTAATATGCGGATCAATTCGTCGGTTGTGACTAAATCCTGTTCGCCGGAGGACATATTTTTCAGGTTGATTCTGTTTTCCGAAATTTCGTTTTCACCGACAAGTGCGACATAGGGTATTTTTTTTGCGTCGGCATATCCTATCTGTTTTTTCATCTTTGCGGCTTCGGGATAAATCTCTGTCCGTATGCCTGCAGCACGTATCCGGGAGATGACGGGGAGCAGGTAAGACACTTCTTTTTCTCCGAAATTAACGAACATCAACAGCGTCGTTTTAAGCGAACCGGCAGGGTATAAGTTTAATTGATTCAACACGTCGTATATGCGGTCGGCGCCGAATGATATGCCGACACCCGACACGCCTTCCATACCGAATACTCCCGTCAGATTGTCGTATCTGCCGCCTCCGGTAATGCTTCCTATCTCAGTGTCGAGCGCTTTTACCTCGAAGATAGTGCCCGTATAATAGTTCAGTCCGCGTGCAAGCGTAAGGTCGGTTTCTATTTCAGCCGTTAAGGGTAACGTCTCAATGTGTCCGAGTATATATTCCGTTTCTTCGATGCCTTTCAGTCCCGTTATCGAGTTCCGGAGCATTTCTTTGAGAGCGGCAAGTTTTTCCCGGTTATTACCTTTCATGACAATGACAGGCTGTAACCTGGCGATAGCCGGTGCGGATACGCCTTTATTCCGCAGTTCTTCATTCACATTGTCCAGTCCGGTTTTGTCGAGTTTATCTATCGCAACGGTGATATCGGCAATTTTATCGGCTTCGCCGATCATTTCTGCAAGGCCTGTAAGAATCTTGCGGTTATTTATTTTTATGCATACACGGATGCCGAGACGACGAAAGACTTCGTCCATGATCTCAATAAACTCCACTTCGTTAAGCAGAGAGTCCGAGCCTACGACATCGCCGTCGCACTGGTAAAATTCGCGGTAACGTCCTTTCTGCGGACGGTCGGCACGCCATACCGGCTGTATCTGGTAACGTTTGAACGGGAATGATATCTCGTTACGATGCTGTACGACAAAACGGGCGAAAGGTACTGTAAGGTCGTAACGTAAACCTTTTTCACAGGCCTTGTTCGCGAATCGCACGGAATTTCTGTCGAGCAATTCCGCATCGGTGAAATTTGCCAGGCAATCGCCTGAATTGAGTATTTTAAAGAGCAGTTTATCCCCTTCCTCTCCATATTTGCCCGTCAATGTAGACAGATTCTCCATTGCCGGCGTTTCTATCTGCTGAAAGCCGTAGCGGTTATAAACGTCTTTTATCGTATCAAAAATGTAATTACGTTTCGCTGTTTCGACGGGTGAAAAATCACGTGTTCCTTTCGGAATGGAAGGTTTCTGTGCCATTAGTTTATTTTGAAGACGCCCGCCGAGACGGATGCCGGGGTTTGTATGGGAATAATAATCGGTAATAAGTCTCCGTTAGAGTTTCTGCTTCTTTTACGTGTCGAGGTTTTGTTATGGGGAACAACGGTCGGATGTTACGGTTTGCATTCGACGCGACGACGCCCCGCCCTCCGTATTATCTTCTGCGGCTATACAATAGCACATAATATAATAATGTAGCTAACGAGCCCAGTGCAGCTACCACATATGTATAGGCGGCCGAGCGCAGTGCGCCTGCGGCCATGCCGTATGTCCGGCTGTTCGTAATACCGGCATTGCTTAGCCATGCGACGGCGCGTCTGCTCGCATCGATTTCAACCGGCAGGGTAATAAAGCTGAATAATGTGGTCAGCGAGAAAAGTATGATTCCTGAAAGCAGCAGTTGAGGAAAGACATTCAACAGCAGCATCCCTCCTAACAGAATCCATTGCACGATGTTTGAAGAAAAACTTACTGCCGGAACGAGTGCCGAACGCATTTTAAGGGGCGCATAGGCGGTGGCATGTTGTATTGCATGACCACATTCATGCGCTGCAACTGCCGCAGCGGCGATGTTATACTGATTATATACGGATTCGCTGAGGTTCACGGTTTTTGTCGCCGGGTTAAAGTGGTCGGACAGATGTCCCGCTACGGATATTACCTGCACATCATAAATGTCGTTATCGCGCAGCATCTTTTCGGCAACATCCCTTCCGCTCATGTTGAGAGGCATCTGCGAATATTTTTTAAACTTGCGTTGCATATTAGCGGATACAAGCCAGCTTGCCAGAGCGATTCCGCCAAAAATCATCCAATAAAGTGAGTACATTGACATAAGCTTTAATTTTTAAATTAATATTACTGTAGTATGAAGCAGCAAAAATCTTGCCAAAAGTTATATTTCGCCTCTTATAATAGTCTGTTCGCGATCGGGGCCTACCGATACGATGATAATGGGCACACCCAGTTCTTTCTCGAGGAATGACAGATAGGCGCTGAATTTTTCGGGAAATTCGTTTTTGTTTTTTATGTTTGTCATGTCCGTTTTCCAGCCGTCGATTTCGATATAGACGGGCGTCAGGTCGGTTTCTGCTGTTTCAAACGGGAAGGTTGTCACTTCACTGCCGTTTATACGATAGGCGACACATGCTTTTATCGTGTCGAACGTATCCAGTACGTCGCTCTTCATCATGATGAGTCTGGTTACGCCGTTTATCATGACCGCATAGCGCAGGGCGACCAGGTCGATCCAGCCGCAGCGGCGTTTCCGTCCGGTTACGGACCCGTATTCATGGCCGCGTTCGCACATTCTCTCGCCCGTATCGTCCGTTAATTCGGTTGGAAACGGGCCGCCGCCCACGCGTGTGCAATAGGCTTTGAATATACCGTATACATCGCCTATGTTACGCGGGGCGACGCCAAGTCCGGAGCAGCATCCGGCGCATATCGTGCTGGATGATGTGACGTACGGGTATGATCCGAAATCGATATCAAGCATTGTGCCCTGAGCGCCTTCTGCCAGTACGGATTTGTCATTTCGCAAATATTCGTTGATGACATGTTCGCTGTCGATAAAATTAAATTTCCTGAGGTAATCGAGCGCTTTGAACCATTCCCGTTCAAGCTCGGCGATGTTGTAACCGTAGTTCATTGCCCGCAGCATATTTTCATGGCGCAGCCGGGCGGCGGCATATTTCCTGTCGAAATCGTGCAGCAGATCGCCTACCCGCAGTCCGTTACGGCTTATCTTGTCCGTATAGGCAGGTCCTATGCCTTTTCCGGTGGTGCCGATCTTCCCCGTTCCTTTAGCCATTTCGTTTGCTGCATCGAGTATCCGGTGCGTGGGAAGGATCAGGTGTGCCTTTTTGGAAATATAAAGCCGGTTCATTATATCGTGCCCGTGTGCAGCCAGATTAACGGCTTCTTCTTTGAAAAGGACGGGGTCAAGAACGACTCCATTACCGATAACGTTTATTTTCCCGCCCTGGAAAATGCCCGATGGAATGGAGCGGAGTATATATTTCTTACCGTCGAACTCAAGCGTATGTCCGGCATTAGGTCCGCCCTGAAAACGTGTTACCACATCGTATTCAGGGGTGAGTACGTCGACTATTTTTCCTTTGCCTTCGTCGCCCCATTGTAATCCTAATAAAACGTCAACTTTCTTCATGTCTTGTGTTATTTGTTTTTGTTAATTTTCGTTTTCCCCATTTCCCGGCGCATTTGTTTGTATTTGCATTTGGAACAGATGCCGTAAAAATACAGAGTATAATATTCCGGAGTGAATCGTGATATTTTATAGCCGGAAAAATGATTGTTTATATTTTCGTTTTTAATCTCACGGACGGTATTGCATGACGTACAGATGCTGTAATGGTGCTGTTCGGAAATACACGTCAATTCATACTGTGTGATTGTCGATGTGAATTGATGGCGGACGACGATTTTAGCGTCGAGCAGCAATTCGATCGTATTGTAGATGGATGCGCGGCTAACGTGGAAGTTGTCGTCTTCCAGCTGTTTCCATATCGTGTCGAGCATGAAAAGGTGTTTTGTACGGCATATCAGGGCAAATATGGCGTCGCGTTCTGCCGTATGTCTGAGTTTTTTGTTTTTCAGATATTCGGAAAACAATTTCGTGAGGCTGTCGTCAATTTTGTGTATACAGTTCATTTTAGTATTGAAATCCTGTTTTGCAAGGAACAAAGATATATATTTTTTTTTGAAGACTTAGTTGTATGTCGGTAAAAAAGAATAATTTTTACCGTAACGGAGCATTTGTTCCGTGTATCCTTCGGAATAGTCGAGTGTGATGTCGACGACTTCCCCGCGGTCGTTTTTCACTTCCTTCATCACCGGGTTTACGAAGCCTTTATACGGGGCAAGGTGCAGGCTTGCGTATCGGCGGAGTATTTCGTCGTGTAATGCAGGATCGACTTTTACGCCGTAGTTCTCTACAAGTTGACGGCCGGCATTGTAGTCGCCTTCGCTTTTTATACGCTGCACTTCTGCGAGCAGCGTTCCGAACAGTGAGCGAAGCTTTTCATAGTCGTTTACTGCGACGTACGTTTTCCCGTCGCGTTTCTCGTATGACACGACATTGTCCGGCCGGCCTTTTTCGTAAACCCATTTTGCGATCATCTGGCGGTTTCTCATGTGTGCTTCCTCGACGTTTTTGCCCGGCTGTATGCGTACCAGCTGTGTCATAAGGCCATTCATCATATAGGAATAATACTCCGTTTTGTAGGCCTCCGCATCGTCCAGCAGTCCGAGTTCCGGCAGTTTCCTGTCGGCAAGGAAATAAAGGGCGAACAGGTCGGCGCGGGCTTCTTCGAGCGTGGAGCCGTATGCGCCGAGGGCATCGGGGTCGACGCCGGGAAGGATCACGCCCGACGCATGTCCGACACATTCGTGCAGGTCCGTATGCAGATTATCGGTTATGAAACCGTATTTCTTTTTTCGTTCGCGTTCCGCCTCGCTCCATATAAATTCGTCGCCGACGCCGCCGCCCTGCGACGATGCTTTGTCGTAAGCCTCCGTGATATTCTCGATCGTTACGGATTTTGACCCGTACCGCTCTCTTATCCAGTTCGAGTTGGGGAGGTTTATTCCTATGGGCGTCGAAGGATAGCAGTCACCTCCCAGCATGACAACGGTGATGACCTTTGCGGTGACGCCTGTCACCGCTGTCTTCCGGAAGCGCGGGTCGGTGGGGGAGTTAGCCTCGAACCATCCGGCATTGTCGCTTATGATTTTTGTGCGTTTTGTCGCTTCTTTATTAATGAAATTGACGGTCGCTTCCCAGCTGGCTTTCAGCCCTAACGGGTCGCCGTAGGTTTCGGTAAAGCCGTTTACGAAATCGACTTCGGAGTTTACGTCCTGCACCCATAAGACGGCATAGGCGTCGAACGTTTTCAGATCGCCCGTCGTATAGTATTCGACGAGTTTCCCGATAACGGCTTTCTGTCGGTCGTTCTCAGCGAAGGACGCGGCTTTCTGCAGTTCTTGTATAATTTTCCCGATAGCTTCGCCGTACAGCCCCCCGACCTTCCATACTTTTTCTTTCAGCCGTCCGTCCTCTTTCACAAGGCGGCTGTTGAGGCCGAATGATACGGGCGTTTTGTCGTTCGGATTTTTCATCCCGGCATAGAACGCTTCCGCCTCTTTCTGCGTGATGCCTGCTTCGTAGTAATTGTTGGCCGACTGACGCAGGATATCACCCTCTCCGCTTTGAACCGTTCGTTTAGGCATAACCGAAGGATCGAAGATGACGGGCGTTATTTCCGCAAGCCACTGATCGACGGATTGTCCTTTACGCAGCGGAAGATGCGACGGGTCGATACGGCGGATCGATACGGCGAAAAATTCTTTCGTAAATCCCGGCTCAAACTTGTCTTCCGCATAGTGGTGATGAATCCCGCCGGCAAACCAGACACGTTTGAGATATGTCGCCAGCGCCTTGAACTGTTCATCGCTACGGTCGCCGACATATTTTTCGCTGATAACTTCGAGGGCTCGCCGTATGGCAAGATTGTAACGGTTGTTCTGGTCGAACTGTATATCGCGCCCCATAAGCGCAGCTTCCGACAGATGATATAACAGTCGTTTCTGCTGCAAGGAGAGATATTCGAATCCGGGTACGTCGTAACGCAGTATTTCTATATCCGCAAAACGGTCGATCGTATAGTTTGTCGTTCCCGTCGTCTCACCGTTGTTCGTTTTGCCGGGCGCTGTCCTGTTGCTGTTTGAACAGGCTGTAATCATAGATAGTGTCATAATTAATAAAAAAAACTTCTTCATACGCTCTTGTGTGATTTTCAAAGACTGCAAAGTTAATAGAAAGTTCCGGATAAATTAATAATCCGTTATGTTTTTATTACCGCAGAGGTATATTCAGGATACATATTCAGACGCAGATACAGCTTGCTTAAACAGGTAACAGGCATTAGTTTTTCAGATTACGTCAAAAAAAAAAACGCCGGGCGCCTGCAAATTCTCTGCTCAGGATTACTCCTTGCGGTTTCTGCACGCGCCCGGCGCGGGAGCCATAGCGGTATTCAGCATCTTTGCGCGCAGAGAGGTGCGCAAAGGTGTATCTCTCTGGTGGCGGGCGGGCGCTTCTCCCGCGCGTGCGCCCGCCGCCGCCCCCTCCCCGTCAGAGCGTGCGGGCGATGATGAAGGTGACGGTTTTAGAGCCTTTGTAGCCGCCTTTGCCGTGGATGGTGCAGTCGGCGTTGCCGACGTTGGTATTGTTCTTGTACGTGAGGTTGTAGTCTTTGCCGAGTTCGAGTTTCACCGTACCGTCGTGCTGCGTGACGTAGTAGACGGCGGGGGTGGGCGTGAGCGGCTGCCCGGTGTACATCTGCTGGGGTATGGGTTCGGGTTCGGCGGCGGCGATGTCGTACTGCACGCGGTGGAACTCTTCGTTGAGGCGTTCGATTTCGGGGTTCAGGCTGTCGACGAACGCGGCGTAGCCCGGCAGGAGGTTCATCACCGTACCGGCGTCGATGACAGTAGCTATCTGGTGGTACACGCTTTCGATGCCGCGGCGCACTTCCGGGAACGTCTTCACCGGCTTGAGCAGCGATTCCTTATCGCGCAGTGAGAGCTGATACTGGAACGTGCCGAAGGCTTCCTGCAGCTCGATCACAAGCGTCCCGATACCGGTCGCAGTGGCGTCGGCATAGTACGCTCCGCCCGTCTGCAACTGCAGCAGGATAGTGCGCACGTCGCCTTCCTGTTCTTCGTAAGGCTTCTTGTTCACCGATCCATAGTTTTTGAGCATGACGGCGATCCTGTGCGCCGCCTGCGCCACGCTCGCCGTCGAGCTGTACTCCTTCGCCCTGACCTCTATCTTGACGGCCGTCAGGGCGCGGTCCATCTGCCGGTCGGCCTGTTCGATCTCTTCCGTCAGGACGCTTCTTTTCACCCATTCCATCAAGGCTTTTTCTTCGTCAAGCCACGCGTTAAAATCCGTCGGCAATTTCCCCAGCGACGTAACGACTTCTTCCGGGCTGTTTGCAATTGTCTGACTTACCATTGTACAAAAGTTGTAATGCGCTGCATTTGGCAGGCTGCTGAATCTGATTTTAATTAATGTTGTCATGATATATATATTATTTAAAAATTAATAAGTGTCTGCGGGATAATGTGAAAAGCAGCCGGTATAGGTCTCCCGCCGTCTGCGGGAAGAAAAAAGCAGCCGGTATAGGTCTCCCGCCGTCTGCGGGAAGAAAAAAGCAGCCGGTATAAGTCTCCCGCGGTCTGCGGGAAGAAAAAAGCAGCCGGTATAAGTCTCCCGCGGTCTGCGGGAAGAAAAAAG
>JAITBC010000063.1 GCA_031283785.1 Tannerella sp.
ATTGATCGGGCAGGATATTCGTTTCGACGAGCGCTTTTTCGACGCCATGACCGTCCGTATATGATTCCACCACTTTTTTCCATGGCCAGACTTTGTTGAGCGAACCAAGCATAAATCCGGATAGTACGGCGATGGTTACATTACGAAAACGATGTAATGCATAAGATAATATATGTGAGAATGTAGTGATTCCAATGATAGCGCCGCATAAAAATATTAGCAGTACGGATATCTTAAGCGATTTCACAGCATCCATTATAAAAAGATATTTCCCGAGCAGCACAAGGATAAAACTGCCGGAGATTCCCGGCAGTATCATTGCACAGATCGCTATTACACCGCATAGAAATATAAACCAGTAAGCGTTTGTCGTCCCGGCAGGCGTCGCTATTGTAATATAAAAAGCTGCTACCGCCCCGGCTATAAAACCGACGACCGTCTTCAGATTCCATTGCGTCACATCCTGTACGACAATCCATGTCGAGGCTAAAACAAGTCCGAAAAAGAATGCCCAGACCAAAACCGGATAAGCGGTCAGGAGACCGGTTACCACTTTTGCCAATGAAAAAACACTTATTCCTATTCCCAGCACAAGCGACAGAAGAAAACTCCCGTTTATTGACCGCCAAAACTCTTTCCATCTGAAAGTGAAAAACAGTTTCAAGGATACAGGATTAATGTCTTTAACAGAATCGACCAATTCTTCGTATATTCCTGCAATAAAAGCTATCGTACCTCCGGAAACGCCAGGCACTACATCGGCTGCACCCATCCCTATCCCCTTGAGCATGATCAGTCCGTAATCTTTGATTGTCCTTTTCATGATTAAGTTAATTATTGTGTAAGTTACAGTTCAGATATCTCCTTGCCAGATCGCCGACAGTATAATTCTCCTCATTACATGAATCCATCAACTGTTCTTGCGTCATGTTTAATTTTGATAAATATTCGAAGATATTGCCGGGAAAGAGCTTCAACGTGTAGCCTAAAATATCAACTGCTTCTTTCCGTCGTTCCGTTTCGATGCAACAATATATTAAATTTCCATAGAAAGAGATCTCGTCTTCCAAATCTTTGTGACCTACCATGCGCTTTAGTATCTGATAAGCCTTCTCATATTCTTCCATGTTCATATAACATTCTGCAAGAAAGATGTTTACATCGGAATCGACAAATTCGTCACAGGAAGTTAACTCCTCATAAACAGTAATAGCCTTGCTGTAACTTTCGTTTTTATAAAGACAATAAGCTTTCGTCAGTTTAATTTCATATTCCAGTTCCGGGTCTTCATTTCCGTTGATGCATGTCAATGCGAAATCGAGCGAATCTACCGACCGCTCAAAATCCGCGCACAACGAATACAGCCGCCCCTGCATATACCATATCTCGGCAGAATACGGGTCTTCGTCAATCAACTCACGGCACAATGTTAATGCTTCTTTTGTCTTTCCCTGCAACTCAAGATTGTAACACAGTTCCGATTTCAAAGTCAGGCTTCCGGGAAACATCGTCAAGGCATGCTTTATTAAATTATACGTTTCATTATGATTCATATCATCCATATCGTTCATCTTGCAAACCGCCCGAACAATCGCATCTTCCAGATAGGGGCTATTTCCGACCGTCAGCTCGTCAATCAGTTTGAACGTCTCCTCTACCCGACCAAGTTCACAATAACATTCGATTCGCATAAGGTCAATATTTTTATTCCGCAAGCCTCCGATGTTATCAATCATTTTCATGGCGGAGCCAAAGTCTTCTATTGCAATAAGGGCTTTACATAGAGAAATTTTAAAGTTGACGTCGTCGGAATGCAGTTCGTCGTAACCAAGTTCAACAACCGCTTTCAGATTCGGCACATCATCTTTATCCAGAAAATAATCAATAAGCGATACTATTTCGTCTACATCAAAGTATTGTTTCGCATTGTTTTTTTTTGATTCGAGAAACCGTTCCAATAAAGATGAGAAATTCTTCATTTTATTATGAATAAATGTTTAATATACCTTATTTGTTTTTTATTTTACTCCATGCATCTTTCAGCGCGACCGTACGGTTGAACACAAGATTACCTTCCGTGCTATCCGGGTCTACGTTAAAATAACCTATACGCTGAAATTGAAAATGATCATAAGGTTTCGCAGTTTTCAGATCTTCTTCGACGAAACAGTTTGTAAGAATCTCCAACGAATCGGGATTCAGCAATTCATGAAAATCTTTTTCTTTTTCCTCCGAAGGGTTTTCGACCATGAAAAGGCGGTCGTATAGCCGAACTTCAGCCGGCAGGGCATGTTTGGCCGATACCCAATGTATCGTACTTTTCACTTTCCGGTTGCTTTCCGGCATACCGCTTTTTGTCTGCGGATCATATTCGGCATAAACTTCTACGACTTCGCCTGCTTCGTTTTTCCTGCATCCCGTACATTTTATAATATAAGAACAACGTAAGCGGACTTCCTGTCCGGGCGTAAGGCGGAAATACTTTTTCGGCGCATCTTCCATAAAATCATCCGCTTCGATATATAACTCGCGCGAGAAAGATATCTCATGAGTACCGGCGGAAGGATCTCCCGGATTGTTAACCGAGTCGAACATCTCAACCCGATCTTCGGGATAGTTTGTTAAAATCAGTTTTACCGGACGTATTACGGCTGCAACCCTTTTTGCCGTGGCATTAAGGTCTTCCCTTACGGCATACTCCAGTTGTGCAACGTCAATGATACCGTCGTACTTGGTATAACCTATCATATTTATGAAATTACGGATTGATGCGGGCGTAAATCCGCGCCTGCGATATCCGCAAACAGTCGGCATGCGCGGATCATCCCATCCGTTTACCACTTTTTCTTTTACAAGCTGCAACAGTTTGCGTTTGCTCATCACGGTATAAGTCAGGTTCAGGCGGTTAAATTCCGTCTGGAACGGGCGGTAGTTCTCATAAACCTTGTTTTTTTCGAATCCGTCGCCCTCCTTATCCACTTCCTCTACCAGCAAATCGATAAAATGGTCATAAAGCGGACGATGCACTTCAAACTCAAGCGTACATAGAGAATGAGTGACACCTTCAAAATAATCGCTTTGCCCGTGGGCAAAATCATACATCGGATATACTTTCCACGTTGTGCCCGTACGATGATGCGGATGTTTGATGATACGATAAATAACAGGATCGCGGAAGTGCATGTTAGGCGAAGCCATATCTATTTTCGCCCGGAGCGTCATGGAAGCTTCCTCAAATTCACCGTTATTCATGCGGAGGAACAGGTCGAGGTTTTCCGCGACAGGCCTGTCGCGGAAAGGACTGTTGATACCGGGTTGCGTAGGCGTCCCTTTTTGTGCGGCAATCTGTCCGGAACTTTGTTCGTCGACATAAGCTTTGCCTGCTTTGATAAGCCGCACGGCAAAATCAAATAACTGTCGGAAATAATCGGAGGCATAGTAAACATTCGCCCAGCGGAATCCCAGCCATTTGATGTCTTCCTGTATCGCATCGACATATTCAACATCTTCTTTTGTCGGATTCGTATCATCGAACCGCAGATTGCATATGCCGCCGTATTGTTCGGCAATACCAAAATCCAGGCATATAGCCTTTGCGTGTCCGATAT
>JAITBC010000108.1 GCA_031283785.1 Tannerella sp.
CCACAAACATAATGAAGCAATTTTTTATAAACTTTGTAATAATTGTATTCATATCATTTAATCTAATCTAATTTAATCTAATTTAATCTTATTCTAACTGTCAGAGTTATGGCGCAGGAGCAAACCTGCATGTTTGCCCCGGCATGAAGGCACAAAAGCGTTCGTCGTACTTGCAGTACGTTCTCATCCCCGATGCATAACATAATTCATCTTTCATAACTCTTAACTCTTAGTTGTTAACTCCTAACTCTCATTACCATCCGTAATTTTGCATCAGGTTTCTGTTATTGACAATCGTAGATTCCTTAATGGGCCAGAAATAATCTTTGGCAGAAAACTGTACGGGAGCGGTGGCGACTTCTATCACTTTGTAAAAATCTTCACGCGTCTCTCCCATTACGTTCCATCCCTGCGGCTGAATGTTCAGTACGCTTATCTGTTTCCATCGGCGGATATCCCAGAAACGCTTGCCTTCCAAAGCCAGTTCAATAGTGCGTTCCTGATGGATGATATCGCGCATACCGTCTTTTGTATTCGGCTTATCCGGTCTGGTCGAGTATTTTCTCCACGATTCCTGAATTCCTTCCAGCCCTGCACGGGCTCGGATACTGTCAAGATATCTGTAAACTTCCGTACCCGGACCCTCAAATTCGTTAAGCGCTTCGGCATACATCAGGTAAAGATTTGCCAAACGCATAATTGGGAACGGATAATACTCAGGAGCTCCGACAGTGCTCGTTGTGAATGCGTTTCTGAAATGATGCATTTTCTTTGCGCCATAACCTGTAAGAGTAGATACTTTGCTCGCTATATATCCGGAATATTCCTTGTTAAACATCTCACAGTGTTTGACATCGGTTGGAAAGTTATAAAAACCGTTTCCAAAATAAATACCTCTGTCGAAGGCTATGCTTGCATAAAACCGCGGATCGCGATTGTAATGCATATAAGCGGTTCGCTGTCCCTCCTTTACAAAATAGGTTTCATCTCCCGACGAAGGCTCTTCCCTTACAAGATAACGCTGTTCATACCATTTGTTTTGCTGCCATTCGGCGTCTTCTTCAATCGGGACGCCATGAGATGAGTAATAGTATTCCACTAATTTCATTGTCGGCGACCATTTGGAAGCAATTCCTATCATGGCTGTAAAATCCATGCGTATAATTTTTGTTTGCGCTCCGTGAGAAAGATTGGTGCAGCTGTTATTCGTGTTTCCCCATATCAGTTCTTTGTTCCAGCGGTCGCAGATTGCCTGCCTGTAGGTCGTTTGCAATTGCAGTACTTCCGGAGCATTGGATAACATGGGGTCTCTCAGGTCATAAAGCTCTTTTCCATGTTCATGACACATGTCGATAGCTTCCCTGCATGCGTCGGCGGCAATTTTCCATTTATTCTCATCGTAAGTCTGATTGAACAGTTGTTCGCCTCGTTTGTCCACCATACTTTTGTAATCCGTATTTCCGTTAAAGAGCGGACTTGCAGCGAAAAGCAGCAGTTCTGCCCGTATGCTCAAAGCAGCCAGTTTGTCGACTCTGCCGGCTTCTATATTTTCAAGCACTGCAGCGGGAACGGGCAAGTCCTCCACAGCATCGAGTATCAGACTGGAAATATATTCCACCACCTTGTCCACCGGTTCACGGTATACTTTCACTTCGTCCACGCTCGCCGAAACAGGCAGGTTGACGTCTACAATCGGTATTGGACCGTAACATTTGAACAGATAATAATGGTAATACGCCTTGAGAAATTTTACTTCGGCGACCCATCGCTTCTTTTCATATTCATCCAGCTCATACACTTTGTCTATATTCTCCAGAAAGATATTACAGTCGCGGATACCGCGCCATAAGGCTTTGCCGCTATTCTCTCCATCCCAAAAGTTCAGATATGGAGTGTTACGGTTTTGAAGTCCGCGTGCAATATTAAAGCTGTAGTATGGAGAGCTGTAGTACATCTGCCATATTTCGTCTCCGCCGGTCATTGCAGGGTCATAATCGATGTCTCCAATCTGCGGACGGTAACTGTAGCAGGTATAAAGATATTTTTCGGCTTCGGTACGGTTGCGAAAAGCATAGTCAATAGTTGCTATGTTGTCGGGAACGACATCTAAATAATCGCAGGCGTTCATTAAAACCAAAACCATCATTGTTACTATTTTATATATTGTTTTCATACTTTTTATTTTTAAAATGACAATTGAACACCAAAATTAAATACTTGTTGAACAGGATAACCCAGACCGTTTCCGCCCATTTCGGGATCCCACATCTTGAATTTGCTAAAGGTCAGCAAATTTGTTCCGCTTACATAAATACGGAGACTGTTCATATATATCTTCGACGCTATTCGTGAAGGTAGAGAATATCCCAGTTCCACCGATTTGAGTCTCAAAAACGAACCGTCGCGCATCCACCATGTCGAAGTTTGAAGATTGTTGTCGATATAATTTTCGGATAGTCTGGGCCACAGGGCATAAATATCTCTGTTGGATTCCGACCAGTGATTGTCAGCATACGCATCAAGCAATGCCGAGGAGCCGGCAATAAATGGCGAAGTTCCTACAGAAGTTAATTTGTATGACAGCATGCTTGAGTTATATTCATACTTGTTTGTGAGTGAAATCCAGAACGATTCACGTGCTAATCCCTGAAAGAAAAACGAAAAATCGATATTTTTCCATCCTGTAGATAATCCGAAGCCGTACACGATTTCGGGACTGGTCGGATATCCTACAGGAACCATGTCAAGGGCTGTAATACTGCCGTCTCTGTTGACGTCTCTGTATTTGATATCTCCGGCAAGATATTCTCCGAACTGAGTGGGAGAATTACGGACTTCATCCTCGTCGACAAACAGACGTTCGGCGATATATCCCCAGTTCTGATTCAGCGAACGTCCAACGTGCGATTTCCATGGAGTATCCGAATAGTCGGGTTCTTCATAAACCTTAAACTCGCTTGTGGCGTATGTAAAATTAGCCATCCCCGACACCCAGAAGTCTTTGTTGATAGAATGGTTGTAATTCACGGAAACATCCATTCCCCTGCTTGCGGCTTCGCCGACATTTGCGCGGACGGTGGCTTGAAGTCCCATGGTTGACGGGATGGAAGCACGACTCATCAAAATATTTTCACGGTTTTCGGTGAAGACGTCTGCCTGTATTTCGAGTTTGTTAAACAGTCCCAGTTCAAGGCCAAGATTGAGTTTTGTTGCCGTTTCCCATGTAATATCTTCATTCGGGTAACGGGAAATGGAAATACCGTTGAGCGAGCGACCGCCGGAGTTTCCATACGTTCCGAATGAAGATCCCAAACCGCTGTTATTCATGCTTACATTGGACAAATAGAAAAACCGGTCGTTTTCGTCGCCTATGGCGTCGTTTCCTACAGTGCCGTAAGTAGCCTTGAGTTTGAGCTTATTCACTGTTTTACTTAATTCCTCAGACCAGAATTTTTCGTTTGAGATAAACCATCCTGCACCTATAGAAGGAAAAAATCCGAAACGTTCTTTTTTGGCAAAGCGTTCCGAACCGTTGTACCCGAAGTTGAGCTCCAAAAAATATCGGGAATCAAAAGAATACGTAGCCCGTCCCGCCAGACTGATATTCCTGTAGGGAAGCGATTTCTGCAGGTCGCCAGCGTTCGATTTCAACTGTTCCCGCATGGTATAAACCAGCAATCCGCCAAGGGTATGCTTTTCGTCAAATACACGGACCCAGTTTAGCGCCGCCTCGAAATAAGTAGTCGCCGTGATGGTTTTAGAGCCTTCACTGTAACCGAGATACTCTGTTCCCGAGGTTTCGTTCAAGGGCACCAGTTTGTATTCATCTGTAGTTCTGTTGTAACTGCTTACTTCATAAAAGAACGGATTGTAGAAACGCGATACATCAAAATAAGAATACCGGCTGGTGTTGAACAGACCGCGTAATTCCAGTCCTTCCGTGATGAAATCTAATTTTTGTTTCATCTCAAACTGTGCAGATAGCTGTGAAGACGTAGTATTCATGTAACCGCGTGTCATGTCTGCGTATGGATTGAGATAGTTGCCGGAAGCGGAGCCGGAGCTGGAGTTCCCGTACATGATATGCTGGGTATGAACATGGGCTTCATCCGGAGGGAAATACGGCGGAAACAGTACGGGATTCGAAAACATTACCCGGTTGAACATATCCTGACCGCCATACATCGGACCTGTGTAGTCGTCAAAAGCGCCGCTCAAGCGAACGATGGCTTCAGTCGTTTTAGTGAGGTTAATGTTTACGTTCGAACGCAGCATGTAACGGTTCAGATTAACGTTGTTGTTGAAATTGTTCTTTTTGTCCACGTTCAACAGTCCGTTATCGTTAATCAAACTGCCTGCCAGATAATAGCGCGCTATTGTACCGCCTCCGGAAACACTGAAATTTAACCGGTGATTCTGCGTATAATCCTTAAACAAAATATCATACCAGTCGTTGGCAGGATATACGTACGGATTTCCTCCTGCGATGGTATTGTCGATTTTGTTTTGCGAATATGGACGCGGCATTTTCGTATCACGTGTCTGTACAGCTTCGTTATGCAGTTTCATATACGTAATCGGGTCTGCCAGTTTCACCATACTCGTGGGTCTCGAAAGAGCTTCCTCATAGCGTATATCCACTTTAGTTTTTCCTTCCCGACCTTCTTTGGTTGTTACCAGAATAACGCCGTTAGCTCCGCGTGAGCCATAGAGCGCTGTTGCCGTTGCATCTTTCATTATCGAAAAACTTTTGATGTCGTCAGGCTGCATGCGCGAGAGTTCTTCCGTTGTTGATTCATTGTTGTCAATCAGAATCAACGGGTCTTTCTTGTAT
The DNA here is from genome assembly GCA_031283785.1 of Tannerella sp. The sequence goes on from JAITBC010000108.1 coordinate 4,835, forward strand.
CCGAAAGTCGTAACGCCGCGAATAAAAAACTCTGCATTGTCGCGTCCCGGTTCTCCGCTTCGCTGATAGGAAATCAATCCCGCCATACGTCCTGCCAAAGCAGTGGTCAGGTTGCTGGACGGTATTTTCAAATCGGAAGGATTCACTGTGGTAATCGAAGCTAACACGCTCTCCTTCTTCTGTGTTCCGAAAGCCACAACCGTAACTTCTTCAAGTTCGGTGTTTTCTTCCGTCATCAGGACTGCGATAATTTTTCGCTGTCCCACTTTTACTCTTTCTGTTTTATACCCTGCATAAATAAATTCCAGAGTATCTGCTTCGCTTGAGACTGTAATGGAAAATTCTCCATTATCGTTGCTTGCCATGCCGACACTTGTTCCTTTTATAAGTATGGCAACTCCAGCAAGCGGTCCCGTATTGTCGAAGACTGTTCCGTTAATCTTTATCTGAGAAAATGCAGCGACCGGCAAAAGTAACGATATAACCGCCGCCATACAGATATTCCTCAGATTCAAATACACCTTTTTAAAATTTTTATACTCTTTTTGCATTTTAATTTCTTGTAATTTACTTTAAAAAAAATAGTTCTATTTATAAATTTCGTACTTGCCTTTCCACATAAAAGTGTTCGGGCTGTTGTAAACATCGGGTAATAATACCCGGATTCTGCGGGTCGGATAATCTTTATCCGGCGTCCCCATTCTGGTAATTATTTCACTGTGTACATAGGCATAATGGTTTTTAATGTGGTTATTACTACAATATTATCCGAAATAGCAGTATTTCGGCAGGGTCTAAAAAAACAATGCCCTGCGAAAAATGCATTTCGCAAGACGTATCTGGTGGCTCTACGTATGTTATATGTCCCCTGTTTCCGGGGATGCGGTCGATTACGTAACTCGCCGGCTTCTCTTGTGTGTGTGTGTGTGTGTGTGTGTGTGTGTGTGTGTGTGTGTGTGTGCAAAAATCATGCCAAAGCATGTAATATCTCCGGTTATTCGGAAATTATTTTTGCAACAGCGATATAAAGGAAAACGACACATACATTTTAAATTCTTAAACACTTATTTTAATACTGGGGGCAAAAGTATGAAATAATTTTTATACAGCCAAACAAAATGCGATAAAATTTGTCGTAACACATCCAATCTTATGTTAAATACGACGTTATGTGCTGATTTTTTTTATATCACGATTGTATTTTTTTCTGTTCAGCGTGCAATATATACTGCGCTCGGCATCATTTTGAGAGAACAGAAAGAGGGCTGCAAGCCCGATAATCAAAGTAGGGGCAAGGCATGCCTTGCCCAATGCCATCAAGTTAAGCCTCCGAAAATGTCATCCTGCAATTTTTGAACTATGATTCTTTTGATTTTATGAATACTATGATTATCTGGATGAGATGACACTGCAACCCTTTGTCCTTTTTTATAATCATTTCGTATTACAACATTTGTGAAAGGTGGGAATTTTTAAATCGGCGAAGCCAAACTTCAGTCAATTACTTTTTAAACAGTTTTTCCATCAATTCGGAAATCTTGCTGACGTACTGAATGTCAATCTTAAATTTACTTAACTCCGGAGTTTTTCTGTTATATTTAGATACAAAAATTTTCTTGAACCCTAACTTTTCCGCCTCCGAAACTCTCGCTCCAATTCTGTTTACAGGACGAATTTCGCCGGATAGTCCTACTTCTCCCGAAAAACACCAGTCCTGCGGGACAGGGATATCGGCAGTGGACGAAAGAATTGACGATACTACAGCAAGGTCTATTGCCGGGTCAATCACTTTTATTCCACCTGCGATGTTGAGAAACACGTCTTTCACCGCCAGCCTGAACCCTGCGCGTTTCTCCAGCACAGCAAGTAACATATTCAAACGCCGCACGTCGAAGCCTGTAGCCGAACGTTGCGGTGTTCCATAAGCGGCGGTACTTACCAGCGCCTGTATTTCAATGAGAAACGAACGCGCTCCGTCTATCATTGCAGCAACGGAACTGCCGCTCAAAGACTCGTCGTGACGGGTTATCAGCACTTCCGAAGGGTTGGTAACTTCTCTTAAACCGTTTCCTGTCATTTCGAAAATACCAATCTCGTCGGTCGAACCAAAACGGTTTTTCATTGACCTCAAGAGCCTGTAAATATAATTGTTGTCGCCTTCAAACTGCAGAACGACATCTACGATGTGTTCCAGAATTTTAGGTCCTGCGATTGAGCCGTCTTTTGTTATATGCCCGATGACAAATACTGGCGTGTTGCTTTCTTTTGCATACCGCATAAGCAAGGCAGCGCATTCTCTTATCTGCGAGACGCTTCCCGGCGAAGAATCCAGCTTTTCGGAGTAAACAGTCTGTATCGAGTCTATCACGACAAAATCGGGATTCGTTTCTTTTGCTTGTAACAGGATATTTTCCAGGAGAGTTTCGGGCAGGATGTAACAATTGCTGTTGTTTCCTCCACCGAGACGCTCGGCACGCAGTTTAATCTGACTTGCACTTTCTTCGCCCGACACATAAAGAGTTTTTAAATTCGACTGCATCAATGCTATCTGCAAACTTAATGTCGACTTTCCTATACCGGGTTCTCCTCCGATAAGCGCAATCGAACCTGCAACGAGACCTCCGCCGAGCAAGCGGTTCATTTCGTTATTAGACAGTAATATCCTGTTATGTTCTTCGATACTGATGTCGTCTATTCTGACCGGTTTCGACGAAGATTTCCCGGTAATAACCTGAGCAGGCGAAGGTTTTGAAACAATCTCTTCTACAAATGTGTTCCATTCGCCACATGCGGGACATTTACCTAACCATTTCGCTGATTCATAACCGCACTGCTGACAAAAATATGCTTTCTTAGTTTTTGACATTTCCAATTCTTTACATTACGCCGCAAAGGTATGACAAATATATCAATTCGTTTACAAAAATGAAATTGAAAACAGTAAAAATCTGTCAACTTTTTTAGGACATGACAAGGTAAAAAACCCACACAAGCGCATCAGCAGGATTCCTTATTAGCCGTAACAATTTCTTTTCCCCGTTCGATTGCTTTTTCGTTGAGAGGAATCAACTTATGATGCCTTTCGGGTAGAGATTTCTTCAGACCTGCAATCACATTTTCGTCTTTGACAACAGGTTTTATTTTGAGGAAACCGCCGAGCACAATCATATTGAAAAGGCGTGAATTGTTCAATTTCGCCGCTTCCGCCGCCGCTTCGACCGT
>JAITBC010000134.1 GCA_031283785.1 Tannerella sp.
AATTGTCCATTCCTTCCCAGTTGGTGAAATTGGCGTCGCTGCCCAGTTTCATTATCGAATATTTGCGTTTATCGAGTTTTTCTTCAAAGAAAGGAGTGATAAGCCCCGATTCGGGATAAACCGTATCGGATGTGTTTCCCCAGTAATCGCTTACAATCGCGGCAAACTTGTGCGGTGTTGGCGCATATCCTCGAAGCGACTGGCTTGTTGAATCGGCTTGCGATGTTATAATCCTCATTGCCTGCATTCGTCCGGTCGAATCTTCGGCAAGAAACTCAAAAGTGAGAGCTGCCTTGTCTGCATTTGTCCAGCTGAAACGCGCTCCTCCGAAATCGCTGATAATGGACAAAGTCTTTATGACCTTTGTCAGCGAAGATTCCAGTGGGATAAATTTTACAACTTCAGGGTCGGATGTTTCTTGAGCACGGTTCACCACATACAGTGTGGCTTCGTGCTCTTTGGAGTCATTAAACCCTTCTATGAGCAATTTATTGTCATAAAATGAAGTTGTAGATTCGTGTCTGTTACCGTTGGACAATGTATAAACGGCTTTTACAGACAGTATATCCTCCACATTCGGAATGCGGTAATATACTATGGCGCCTCCCGGAGTGTTTATTACCGAATCAACGGTTACCTTACCCGGTTTTCCAAGGCTTGAACTTATGGGTTCCAGTGATTTTTCGGAACAGGAACAATAAAGCATAAGCGCCAGCCCAATCAAATGAAAATATATAGTTTTCATATCTTTTTACCTTTTAATATATAATTAATTTTACCATCCCGGATTCTGCACCAATTGCGGATTTTTTTCCAAATCACTGTCCGGTATCGGCGCAAAATAGTCGCGCGGAGAAGTAAACGAATGAGTGTAAATGGTTGTAATCGTATAGTATTCGTTCACATCCGAAGCTGCGACATTCCATCCTTGAATAAGACGTGTCTGTTCTTTTGCAGCAGTTTTCCAGCGGTGACTGTCCCAAAAATAGTGACCTTCACATGCCAGTTCTATTTTCCGTTCGCGCTGTATGATCTCGCGCATTCCTCTTTTTGTGAGAGGCTTGTCTTTGATGCTGGAATATTTGTCCCAGCTGTCGATAACCCCTTCAAGTCCCGCACGTTTTCGTACAGTGTCAATATACTGATACACTTCTGCCGGCGGCAACGCCATTTCTTCCGGCGCTGTTTCGTTGATTGCTTCTGCGCACAAGAGCAGCAGGTCGGCAAACCTTATGTCGGGGAATGGAAATGTCTCGTATGAAACGGAATTTGCATCACGGAAAGTAGTGTTTATTGACACTAATTTCTTTGGCCAGTAACCGGTTGCATTATAATCGCCGGGATTGAATACCGAAGAATATTCTCCGAACCGGTTTTTTGGATAAAGACATTGAGAATCATCGTCGGGAAGATTCTTGTAGGAATTTCCGTACCATTTGCCTCGGTCGAACCCCAGGGTCGAATGAAAACGCGGTTCACGGTCGAAATTCATTGCAGCCGTCTGCTCCCCTTCCTGTATGTAATACTTGTTCTGTGCATCGCCGGTACGGATATTGAAACGGTTCGCATAGTCATAAGCAGGGTCTTCTTCAATCGGCACTCCTCTGCTGGAGTAGAACAGGTCGACCGTGCTGAAAGGCAAACTCATTCTGCCGGACGACGAAGAGGATGTTCCCTGTTCGAGACGCGGCAGACACGGACTTTGTAACCCGCTGTTTATCGGATAGGAAGAATTGCCCCATATAAGTTCTGCATTCCAGCGGTCGCTGATAGCCCCGCGCAGGGTGTTCACAAGCAGTGTAGTATCCGACATGGGTTTTGCCGACACAAAATCGGATTTGTTATACAGCCGTATTCCTGCGCCGGTACATATTTCAACGGCTTTTTTACATGCGGCAGCAGCCGAATCCCAACGGGTTTTGTCGTATGTCTGGTTGAAAAACGGTTCTTTGTTGTGGTCTAAGAAACTGTTGAATTCAGTATTTCCGTTGAAAAGAGGGCTTGCCCAGTATATCCAAACCTTTGCTTTCAGTGCATATGCTGCAGGTTTTGTGAAACGTCCGAGTTCAAGCGACCTGTTTTCTATGACCGTAGGCAAGGCGGCGCCATCTATGACCTCGTTTATCAGTTCGAGCGTATAGGCAAAGCAGTCGTCTATCTTTTCACGGTACACACGTACTCCGGAGGTCGATTCATTTACGGGAGGACTGACTCTCAGCGGGCAGATGGGTCCATAATAAGTAATCAGGTAGAAATGCATGTATGCTTTGATAAGTTTCACTTCCGCAATCATGCGGTTTTTTTCATACCTGTTCAAATCCTGTACATTGTCGATATTGTCCAGAAAAGTATTGCACTCTCGAATACCGCCGTACAAGGTTCTTATCATAGTACCTGTCCCGCTCCAGTAATCAATCCTCGGGCTGGCGGCATTGTCTTCTCCAAGTCCGAATCTCATTCCGCCCTCTGTTCTTCCTTCCTTGTTGAAAATCATTTCCAAAGCGCCGAAAACGCCCGGGTTTTCATTCCATCCTGCCGATTTCGGCATTCCCCAATAACAGGTTGCCAGATACTGTTCGGCTCTGTACCGGTCTGCAAATGCATGTTCTATTGTTGCAATATTATCCGGAACCACATCAAGATAGTTGCAAGATATAACCAGCAAACCGGTAAACAGATATAATATATATTTCGTATATTTCTTCATCACTAAAAAATTAAAAATTTCAAAATCCTATATTGAGTCCTATATTAAAAACACGTTGCAGAGGATAGCCTAATCCGTTGCCTGCCATTTCGGGGTCCCACAACTTGAACCCGCTTATGGAAAACAGGTTTGTACCGCTCAGATAGATACGGCAGTTGTTCAGGAATATCCTGTTCACCCATTTGT
>JAITBC010000143.1 GCA_031283785.1 Tannerella sp.
GTACTTCAATCTTGACGAAAAACAAATAGAAGAAATACTTACTTCAAACAACGAGGCGTAACGACATTTCATCCGGCGTTTTGTTGACTGATTTTGCCTGTGGTATGCAGAGAAATATCCTTATCGGTACTTGAATACATGATCATAATACAAAAAAAGTATTACTTTTGCGCCATGAAAGAAACGATCGCCACAGTCAGATATCATTAACAGGAGCAGTTTATGTGGCTGGTTCTGTTTTTTAATAAAACAGGAAATTATGAAAATATTTACAGTTATAACCGGTTTTAGTCTGTTTATTTTATTGAATTTTTCATGTAAAGATTACAATGTGTATGTGAATGATAAGTTTGCTGATACTATAGTCATTGATGTTAAACATATTAAGGATGAAGTTGCACTTTCGGAACTGTTCAGTAAGGTTGAGTTTGTGCCTTTAGAAACGAACGATAATTGCATTACAGGAAGACAAAAAAACAGCTATGAAATCAAATTTATCAAAAAAAATAATAGCGGGCTTTGGCGCATTGGCATTCATGGTGGCGTTGAATTTGCGTCACGCGCACAATAATTACGGGATTCTGGACAGCAACTTGGCGCTTCAGGTATTGGCACAGACGAATAGCTCCGGTGGCAGTACTTCCAATGGCGGGGGTAGTAGTTCCAGTAGCGGAACTACGAGACCAAAAGTGAAAATGTGCAGACAAGTTGCCTGTATTGCTGAAAAAAAATACACTATTGATCTAACAGGATGCGTAAAAATTAAAGGGAAAAAAATATGTGGACTAACTATTGGGGGAACCTATACAGAAACCGTTCCCGGTAAAAAAGAAAATTGCACCGGAGGAAACGATTTTGAGGATTGCGATGCTTGTCAAGACGACTGTATTCCAAATGAATGACATTATTAAGAGGCTGTCTATGCAGGACAGCCTCTTTTTGCAAAAAAAATAACATTGTTCAAAAAAACCAACTGATATGAGACGAATAAGTTTTTTATTTATTATTTCATTACTATTATTGATGATATGCGAGTGTAACAGCAAGAAATACAATGATTTAACGGAAAATATTCCTTCAGACGGATTCGTCGGGATAATAAAAATAGACATGCCCGGATTTGATGATTTGGATGATAATACTCTCAGGCAAAAAGATATATTACCGCTAATTGATACTTTCAGATTTGTCAAATTAGAGTTGACAGACGAGTCCTTAATCGGTGATATTGATAAACTGGACGTGTTTGAAGACAGAATATATATAATGGACATGCAAACATCTTCTCTGTTTGTTTTTGACATCAATGGAAAATACCTTTTTAAGATAGACGACATCGGACAGGGGCCTCAAGAGTATATACAGTTGGATTTTTTTGATATTGACAGAAAAAAACGCCAACTTGTACTCACTGATTTGATGGGATACCGGATCTTGAGATACGACATGGATGGAAATTTTATTTCAAAACACGAAATACCGTTCCGGGTCGAATGGACAGCGCCTGTTGACGGAGGTTACAGTATGTATGCAAATTACAGGGACAACAGCGACAAATTCAATAAGGAGTATAATCTCTTTATAATGGATTCGACAATGAACATAAAGAAAAATTATTTCCCTTATAACTCATCTGTTTTCAATAATCCGAGAATGAAATTTTCACCAACGGGAATCTTTTACTATTACAATGATTCATGCCGCTTTCTTTCAACTCACTACAGCACATTATACGATATTGACATAAACGGATTACGCGCCAAATACAGGTTTGATTTTGGGGAACATACTTTTGATCCTGACATACTGTCAGGGAAGAGGGAAAAAATTGACTTATATTTAAATGACCAGTCTTATTACATGTTGAGCTTTTTAACAGAAAACGACAGTCTGTTAAATTTTGCTTATACACTAAGTTCTTTCCCGATCTTTTTTTACGGATATTTTTCCAAAAACAGTGGAAATATAATTTACTCGGCAGGTTTTACAATTGGCGAATCCGAGTACTTTAGAGGACATCCTTTAGCAGCATACGATTCATGGTTTATTTCCGAATTAAGGGTAGGAGAAATGCTTGAATGGAAAGAAGACGTCAAAAAAAAGGGATTGAAAACCGACAGCAAATGGATCAAAGAGAAAAAGATTGCTCTCGAAAATATAACGGAAGATGACAATCCCGTATTGATTTTATACAAATTGAAACCTTTTTAAAGATTAATGCACATAATGAGAGATATTAAGAAGATGATTATTATGATTCTTGCCGTTTCATCGCTGTTCCTGTGCTTCTACTTTCCCAACAAAATAACGAAACTGGAACAAACACGGAAATTGCTGTTGGAGCACAATGCGACGATGCAGGAGAGGAATGATTTTTTCAGTCTCAATTTCGAACTTGACTGTAAAATGACCGGGCATAAAGCGCCTGACATTTTATGTGCAAAAGGACGGGAAAAAGAAGTTGTTGGTTTGTCCAAACTTGTCACGGACAAACCCGTAGTGATATACAAATATTCCGATTTGAACTGCAATACGTGCTATGAAGAAGGATTAAAAGAATTGCAGGAAGTGATGGGGAATTTTCCTGAATCCGTTAAAATAGTCTGCTCCTATAAGGCGGAGAAGGATTTTTTAATCTTCAGAAAAATAAATCGTATAAAATTTGACATTTACAGAATCCCACACGATTCTTTCGGTTGGACGATGGAAGATTATAATACTCCTTACTACTTTGTCCTGCATCCCGACATGAAGATATCGAACATATACGTGCCGAACAAATCCTATCCGGAGATGAACAAAGCTTACCTTGAAAGCATCAAAAGATTTTTGGTAGATTAGAAAATGAAATTACCCTTCTAACTTTTATATAATTGAAATACATGAACACGCTTCGTCGATTGCCCTGATAACGGCGCTGATTTTCGCCGTTCATCCCATGAATGTCGAGGCGGTTGCATGGATAAGCGCCGACAAGATAACGATATATGCGTTTTTCTATCTCAGTGCTGTCTATACTTTTCTTTTTTTTCTGAATAATAATAAAATACGGTATTACATCATTACCGTACTTCTGTTTGTCTTTTCTTTCGGCGGCAAGGAACAGGCGGTTACATTACCTGTATGCCTGTTTATGCTGTATTTCATAAATGGCTGTTCCCTAAAGGATAAAAAAATGTGGTTCGGACTCGTTCCGTTTTTTATGCTTTCCGTTGTTTTCGGGATTATCACCCTGCTCTCTCAAGCTTCAGTCGGTTCGGGCATTTTGGCCGGTACGGAGACCTATCCATTCTGGCAAAGAATTGTACTGGCCTCTTATTCGCTTGTGGAATATGCAGTTAAATTCTTTTTGCCGTATAACCTGCTTTATCTTTATCCTTTTCCCATGCGTATCGGGGAAGCCCTGCCGGACTGGATGCTCGTTTATCCGGCGCTTGTTCTGGTGTTTGCCGCTGCGTTTTGGAAGTATGTATCGAAGGGCATTTCGGCGGCAGGACTGACATTCTTTTTGATACACATAGCCATTACGTTGCATATCATACCCATGTCGCGCTTTGCCATGATTGCAGACCGATATATCTATATGGCAGGTATTGGGTTGGCGTTTATCGTTGCATATTATTCTGTAAAAATCATTACAATAAAACGGGGTTTACTCAGAAGTCAGTATGGTCTCCGGACAAAAATTAAGATGCAAACAGTTGATAATAAATGCCTCATCCTAAGCATTTCCATATCAGCTTAACAGTACCTTGCGTATTTTGTATTACTGAGTTGCGAGCAATTTAAATGCAGCAGCAGCAAATGCCCGTTTTTTCTTTTTGTGATACAAATCACGTTTCTTCAAAACAGTATATACCTTTCTCCAAAAATGTATATACATTTCAGGTAAAAGGTATATACATTTTGGGCAAAACGTATATACCTTTTCGCAGTTCGGGTTTTCCTGTATCTCCTTAATATCAGAAGCCGGGTCGGGAAACGACCTTGCTGCCTTCGATTAATGGATCGAATTAGACGACTTCCGCATAATTGTTTCCTTTCAAGATATGAGTCAAGGGAATTGCATACCGACGGCGCATCAAAGAAATGTCACCCTCCGGCAACTCCGGAGGGTGACATTCCATGTGGACAGTCTTCCATTATATTTGAAAAACCGGCCTGCGGGCTTTTACCAGAATATAGCCTGGTCCTCGTCCGGCACTATCGTACTTACGTTACGCTGCATAAGCATCGTTCCTTTACATCTGTATGGAAATACCATGTTTTCACTCGAAACGCCGTCTTTATACTTATACTCCATCGTCAGCGTAAAGAAGCGTTTAATGATATGCGGCCGGTCGATATCCAGTTCTTCCTTTATTTCGTAGACGGGTTCTCCTACTACTTCAAATTCCAGAGACGGATTTTCAGCGCTTAACGCCAGCTTGCCTTTTTTTATGTAAAGCCCTGTGCTTTCTCCTGTTTTTGAATCGTTTATTTCAGTAATTTCGTCAGGCGTCAGGAACTCGCACTTAACTTTAAATTCGCCCCTGTTCTCGGCCAGTTCTTCCGTAATGCCGGCATAAAAGAAAATTGTATTCTCATCGACAACTTTCGCTTCACGTGTATTTGCCGTCATATACTTGGTGGTATTGTCGCCGAAATACACATACATACTGCCTGCATTATAAGAGCCTGAATAGGCGTTAAAGGGCATGATCCAGAGTAACGCTTTATGACGGCCCTTATAAGTGTTCAGCTCATACGAGGGATCAGGTAAGATTGTCAATGGCAGAACCCATTTCTCGACAAGATCCAGTCCTGAAAATTTAAAGTTTACGTCAAAGAGGGCTACATCGCTGCCGGAGGGAACATGACAGGTCGGCGACGGCAATCCATAAAAATTCCCCGGCAATTGTCTGTAATATAAATCGCTTCGGAGAGCATATCTGTTGTAATTCAAATAGCTTAACGTGTCGTTATCCACATCAATGCGCACATCATAATTGCGGTCGTTTGTCTGTGATCCGCTTATAATGACCGGAAGTTTATACGTCACTGCCTGATCACCGGGTTGATATCTTAAATAAATAACGGATACGTCATCTCTGTTTATCGGCGCTTTCAATGATACCATCCTGACATATAATTCGTCTTCCCACTCGTCGTTACAGCAGGGAAGGGCAAAGAGCGCAGCAAACAGTACCGTCAAATAAAAAAATAAATGTTTCATATATAAATCTTTTAATTGATATTTTATTTTAAAATGTCGAGATTAATCAAAAGAAGGCCATCCCGGCGCCTGCGTCAGGCGGGCATTTCTTTTCAGTTCCTCATAAGCGACCGGCCAGAAATATTTCTTCATCGACCATGATGTTTGCGTGCTCGGCACGACCACCTGTTCGTAGAAAAATTCGCGGTATTCTTTCGGGACGGTTGTGTTGCAGCCGTAGATCATCTGACTTTCTTCTTCCGGCGCATCTTTCCAGCGGCGAAGGTCGAAATAGCGCTGGTTTTCGCCCAGAAATTCAATCTGTCGTTCGCGTTTGATGGCCTTTCTCAGCTCATTGGGATCGGTATACGCATCGCCGACGCCTGTTGCGTCGAAGTTCGGCACTCCCGCCCTCAGGCGCACCGGGAGTACGGCAGCCTTCATGGCGGCCATATCCCGCGAAATGCTGTACGTTTCACGGCCGTTCCAGGATGGAATCTGATAAGTGGCCGTCAGCTCGTTCAGCGCTTCGGCATACATCAGCAGGATATCGGCATAACGTATTGCCGGATCGACTTTAGGATATACCGTCCCGTCCCTGTAACTCTCCTTCGGATTTACGTATTTCATCATTCCTATGCCGGTCGGTATCCACCGGTCGTTCGTACTGACAATCTTCCGTCCCTCGTCTTCTCCATAATAATAGAATATCTGAAAGTCGCGGTTATTGGCATCCTTCGCACTCGTGCAAGCCCAATGCGCACCGCTGAAAGCGACCGAGGCGTAAAAACGCGGTTCGCGGTTCGCATATTCCAGCCATACGTCTTTTCTCAGATACGGATATTCGCCGTCTTCCTGAGTAAATCCTTTCAGGCTGGTAGCCCTGTCGAACGGTTTACCGTCGTTCATGGCATAAGCGTCGCACAGTTTGCCTGTGACGCCGTGGCAATTCCATCCGCCGCCCTTGCTTACAGGTATCTGGTGGCGCGACATGGATGTTATCCCATATTCGTCATTCAACTGGTTATCGCCGCGCGAGAAGATAAGTTCCGGGTTTTCGTTCACGTAAAGGTCTCCGTTAAACAGCGCACGGTACGAATCCAGCGGATCGATATCGCTCCATCCGCCGTCTTTCCATCCTTTCTCCGAATATACGGGGTGATACGGAGGGTCTATTGTTTTGGGATATGCTCCCCAAAGTCCTCCATTGCTACGTTTAGGGGCCACATAAATTTCATATTTGTTTAATTTTATCACATCAAGGGCTGCTGCTGCCGCTTTAGCCCACTTTTTTTCGTCATATTCCTGGGCGATAAGCGGTTTTCCGGTATCATCCGTAAACGACGCCATTTCCGTATTTCCATTCATCAACGGGCTTGCCGCATACAGGTACGCTTTGGCGCGTACGGCCAGTGCCGCGCCTTTCGTCGGGCGTGAAGCGCTGCGGCTGTTACGGTTGCTTTCCAGGAGTTCGGCTGCCAGCAGCATCTGTTCCGAGATATATTCCACACATTCGTCGTACGTATTCCGCGGATAAGCCAGGTCTGCGTACGACGCTTCCACGTCAAGGCTTTCGTCGGGCAGGATGGGTACGGGACCATATTTCCTCAACAGGAGCCAATAGAGGTATCCGCGAAGAAAATAAGCCTGCCCCTTAAGGTCGTTGCACATTTCTTCGGTAATTTCGTCGCCCGGATGAACGTTTTGCAGGAAAATGGAAGCCTGACGGATACCTTCGTATGACTGATCCCACGGACGGGATATCAAGTCGCCGGCATTACCGGTGTACTGCGGGCCGTACATGCCGAATTTATAATTAGAGTAGGATATGCCGGCGCCTCCTTCCGTAAAAATCATATCATCCGAATAGTTGGTAAGCGTAAAGCGCACATGTCCTATTTCAAGATTAAAGGATAGCAGCTGGTAGTAGGCGTTGGCCAACCACTGTTCGGTATAATCCCGGCTGTCGAATATACGTTCCGTGCTCTGCCTGTCGTTAAAATAGCGCTCAACATTCAGGTAATCGGAGCAAGATTGAAAGCCGGCTCCCAGACAGCAGACTGTGATACATAATATAATATTTTTCTTTTTCATGAGAATTTCATTTTTTTTAAAGATTAACGGTTAATCCGAAAGTCACGGTTTTTCCCAACGGATATTTCATCCCGTCGGAGCTTCCCATTTCCGGGTCCCATAGTTTGAATTTTGAGAATGTCAGTATGTTTTGAGCGATCACATGCAGCCGCAACTTACCGATAAGCCACCTCGTGGTAAGCGCCTTCGGCACTGTATAGCCCATTTCCAGCGTCTTCAACCGCACATAAGAGCCATCGCGCAGCCAGAAAGTGGATGCACGGTAATTGTTGGCGTTCCCGCCATAGCTCAACCGTGGATATTCGGCATTCGGGTCTTCGTTGACGTCCAGAACCCAACGGTTGGAATTGGCCATATCTTCCAGTATATTACCCCATTCTCCATTAATAAAGGGATATATTGTATATCCATTGATGAAGAAATGCGATTTCCCGGCGCCCTGAAAGTGCACGTTAAAATCAAACCCCTTCCATGAGGCGGATGCGCCGAGACCGTAAATCAGGTTCGGCCGCGTCGTAGCGCCGATCGGTACAATGTCATCGTTGTTGACGATGCCGTCTCCGTTTACATCCTTGTATTTGATATCGCCGGGCATTACATCCCTGGCGTCGGCGAAATCCTGACGGGGGCTGTTACGGATATCGTCATAATCTTTGAAAAGGCCTAAGGCTATCAGACCTTTTGCCTGATCGACGCGGAATCCGGTGCGACGCAGGTAGGGATAGCGGTTTACCATTTCATCGGCTTCGGTGATTTCGTTTTTACTGTACGTGAAATTCCCGCGCATCTGCAAATCAACGTCTCCTACCTTGTGTTCGATTTTGAAGTTACCGTCGAATCCTCTTGTCTTAACGCTCCCCACGTTGGCCGAAGGATAATTAAGCTGAATGCCGACTATATCCGGCAAATACGACCGTGTCATATAGATTCCCGTACGTCTCTCATCGAAATAGTCGATCGTCAGGCCGAACTTGTTGCGGAAGAGGTACAGGTCGAATCCCAGATTGTGTTTCTTGGCGACTTCCCAGGTCACATTATTGGAAGATATGCTCGTATAGGTCAAACCGGGATAGCTGAATGAGCTGTTCAAGTCTCCCCAGTTGTAAGAAGCTTCCTGAGCGCCGGCGCCCGTATTACGGGTGATATTACCGTAATCGGCAAGATAGGGGAAACGGGTAGAAGCGTCGCTGGAGTTCGTAGAGTTATCTACCCCGACTTCTCCGTAAGAGTAACGTATCTTGAACATGCCGATCCAGTCGAGATGTTCTTTCACGAAACTTTCCTCCGCAATGTTCCATGCGGCCGAATAAGCGGGGAAGAATCCGAACTGGTGTCCCTTAGCAAAGTTTTCCGAACCGTTATATCCGAAATTGAAATTGACGAAATAGCGGCTCTTGTACCCGTAAGAAACATTCCCTGCCAGTCCCTGGTGACGGCGGGCGATACCTTCCATGATATCCCCCCCGATGCTGGAGGTATTCACATAATTATCCTGCGTATATTTGAGGATGCCGCTGATGTTGTGGTCTTCGAGATTTTTCGTATATGAAAGTTCCGCTTCGACAAACTCCTTACGGTCGCCTTTGGCTGAAGAAAACTGTGTCAGCAAACGTTCCGAAACCAGGCGGTTAAATACAATACTACCCTCCGAATTGCGCTGACGTTCGGCCCTCCACATCTCAGGATTTTTCCATCGCTGTATAGTGTTTTCATTATACGTATCGTATCCGTAACGCCCTGTAAACTTCAATCCTTCAGTCACAAAATCAAGTTTTTGTTCTAATGTGATATTCGAGTTGATAGTGTTTTTCCATATTTCGGAATATCCCGTTTGCGTAGAGAGCGTCCACGGATTATAATATCCTGCAATCACATTCACATCCCCTCCTGCCTCTGCCGGGTCTACCTGTATGATGGGAACATATCCGTTTGAATACATAACAGGCATCGTAATAGGATTATATCCGAACAGCGAACGCCAGATATTGTCGGAGGTTGCGCCGGCATGATTTGTTTTTTCCAGCGCCCCGCCGATACCTACCCGTATCAGGGTCGTGCCTGTTATGTTCATATCCATGTTCAGGCGATAGTTATAGCGCTGGTAATTGGCATTCGTATCGTATTCTTTCATGGTACGGTCAACGTGATACATTCCACCTTCGTCAAGGTAGCTGCCCGACAGGTAATACCGAGCCTTGGAGCCTCCGCCTTTCACGCTCACCGAAGTGCGGTATGTAGGAGCGCCGTCTTTCAACAGAAGGTCCATCCAGTTGACATTCGGATATATATCGGAGTCTAACTGTTCGCCTATCATCATCAGCTCCTGATCCGTATAAACAAGTTTTTTATTGCGTGTTGTACGCGCTTCGTTCGCCATGGAGGCATACGTCAGTCCATCTACGAATTTAGGCGTCGTCGTACGGGTTGTCCATGTATATTCCGTTTTGACGTCCACTTCCACCTTCGCGTCTTTTCCTTTTTTCGTGTTTATCAATATGACGCCGTTAGCGCCCCGCGACCCGTAAATAGCCGTAGCAGAGGCATCTTTCAGTACGGAAAAAGATTCTATATCTTCGATATTGAGTTCATCCATGCTCCGCTCGAATCCGTCGACCAGCACCATAGCGCTGGAGCTGCCGCCGAAAGTGGAGATTCCGCGTATCCAAAATTCCGACGTATTGGAACCCGGCTGGCCTGAACGCTGCATTGCCAAAACTCCGGCCACATTACCGGCCAAAGAATTGGTAATGCTGGAAACCGGCGTCTTCAAAGTCCCCATGTCAACGGTAGTGATTGCTCCCGTTACGGTCACTTTCTTCTGCGGTCCCGTAGCCGTAACCATCACTTCGTCAAGCGCAGTCGTTGTCGATTCTTTCAGGATAATATCAAGCGTCATATTTTCGTCTTTTACCAGATGTTCCTGGCTTTCGTAACCAATGTATGAGAAGACAAGATGCTGGAAAGGTTCAACCTTTATTTTGTACTTGCCGTCGATGTCGGTTGCCACACCAAGTCCCGGTTTATCTTTTACAACAACGTTCGCGCCTATTAACGGGAAACCTTCCGTATCAACAACGGTACCGGATACTTCGACCGTCTTTTGAGCGGATATGCCCGCTGTATATATCAACAGGCATAAAACGGATAGAATATATTTCTTCATTTTTTTTTGTGTTTTTAATTTTTTTCATTTATTATTCTACAGAGATGGTGCGTATACGCTTATTCTCGCGGTCTGCAACATAGAAGATTTCTTCTTCTTCATCATAGCAAATACCGCAAGGTTCGCGGAAACGGGCTGTCTCACGGGCTTCCCCGTCGATCCATCCCCATACCTGACCATCGATACCTACGCTGCCACGTCCAGCAAATGTGCTGACCTCACCTTCGGGCGTAATCTTCCGGATGGCATTGTTATTATGGTCGCAAAGATAGAAGTCGTATACGTCCGCTTTTCCCTGTGCTACGTACTCTTTGTTCTTCACGAACACTCCCTGCCGCGGACGGTTGAATCGTGCCGAACTGCCCGGCGCGTCGGTATAACCGCTTCCTCCGTTAAGATCTCCTACATGGAGTGAGGATGATACCAGCTCTCGCTTCTCGTTATCGTATGCACACCGGTATACTCCGTTGAATCCCGTTATATATACATAAAGATCGTCCGGATGCCTGATCATAAATGTATGATCGTTGGAATTGGCTTTTACGCTGAACAGCGATTTACCGTCCCACATCCGGTCGGTCTCGTCAAATATCACGCGAGCTTTATAAACCTCCGACGACGACCACGTGTTATAGAAAATGGTGCCGTCGCCCATCGACACGGCAGAATATGAACACTGGGCATACAGGTACGGATATACCTTCCTGAACGATTCGGAGCGAAGGGCGTAAAACATATTCGGCATCTGATGCCTGTCGTTCCAGTTTCCACGCCCATTGTCGTCCACAAGGAAAAGCGTATCCCGCGTCGGCGCGTCAAACAGCATGGATTTTACCTGATGAACGCCGGCCTGTCCTTTCATAAACACGGTAGAAACTTCCTTTGTCGTCAGATTGATCTTCCGCAGTGCCGCCAGATTTTCTTCGTCTATACAGTAGATAATCTTGTTCCCTTCCGCGTCTATATCAAACTCCAGCCACCACGGATGCTGAAATTCGGCTTCTTCAAACGAGCCGTTGATAATACTGGAAGAATTGGTTTGCGGATCCACTTTGCCCGTTAATGTATTAACCTGCAAAGCTGCCTGAAGCGTAAATAAATTTTCAAACCGGTGTTCTTTTACAGTATTACCTGTCTCATCCTTAATCATGACAACCACATCGCCCCTGTTGGAGCGTCTGGGGACCATAGTACAGATTTTCGTACCCGATGAACCGATAACAGGAGCGGATACGCCTCCTATGACTACTTCGATTTTCGAAACATCTGTCCCGAAATTACTCCCTTCAATGAATACCAAAGTACGCACAGCCCCTTCCTTAGGCGAGAAATCTGTGAACGTTACAGGCTTCGAAGGATCAGAGGAGACGACAGGCGGAGCGCCGTCATACCCCCCGTCTTCACTGCAACTCGTAGTGGCACAGCCTACTACCACTGATATCGCAATAAAAACTTGCGAAAAACTTTTCTTAATTCTTTTGAGCATTTCTGTTTTTTTAAAGGTTAATAAATATTTTAATGAAGATTTAATGAGATTTATTTCTCATTTATTTGTTTATATTTTATCAAGCTATGCGTAAATACTTCAACGCTTACGGTACGAACATAAAAAATGTTCGTACCGTAAGCGTTGAAACTTAGTGACGGAATGACAAGACGGGACACGTG
>JAITBC010000191.1 GCA_031283785.1 Tannerella sp.
AAGACAAAGATAACTGTGAATAAATGCTTCATGTGTACCGATATGAAAAGAATATTTTTTAGTTTTCTGTTATTATTATTCCTGCAAACCGTATCGGCACAGGGACTGAGAGTTGTTTATGAGGAAATCACCAATATATCCGCGGGAATAGACATTAGTAAAAAATTCGAGCAGATTGACAATCCGGAAGCGCGTACCATTCTGGAAAACGATACAAAGTCGCCAACTGTCCGTACAGCGGAATTACTGGTAAACAGGGGCGTTTCTCTTTATACAAAGAGGGCGTCATCAAAAAAAGAAGAACCCGTATCACTTGAAAACGGAAAAACAAAGGCTACTCTGACTACCGTCAGTCAGGATATGGGAAATTCGGCGGTATATAAAAATTATATAGACAGTGTAATTGTTACTCAGATGGATATTGGCAACAAAAAATATCTTCTGGAATCTCCACTGGTACGAAAAAAAAATGACTGGCAGATAACTTCGGAACAGACAGAGATACTTGGATACAGATGCATTAAAGCAGTTACGACATTTGGAGAAGCGAAAAAAATCGGAGAATGGGAATCCAAACCTCAAAAGACAGTTGCATGGTACTGTCCGGACATTCCGATAGATGCAGGTCCCGAAGTTTACAGCGGTTTGCCGGGGTTAATACTTAAATTAGATTCAGGTGATGGACTGCATGTATATACCGCTGTTTCGGCAGAACCGCTTGACCCTGCAGCGGAAATACCGAAACCCGAAAACGGCGAGAAGGTGGGCGCTGAAGAACTGCTTGGCATTGCGGTAGAACATGTCGCTAAATATCATGGAAAGAGGGGGCAGCAGGGCGCTAAAGCTATAACAATACAAAGATGAATGTGAATGAATAGTGTGATTTGACAGTTTACCAACAGGAAACAAAGTCGGGACATTTGTCCGAACTGTGTTTTTCTGTATATATAACCGCATGTGGAGCGGAAACCGACATGCGATGAATAACAGTACTCCGTTTCCGCAAGTCCTCCATGGACAATGCCTGTATTAACAGCAGTGTTATACGTCACAAACCATGTTAACCGAATTTATCTGACTTGAATTATTGGATACCTTTTCTAATATATGTAATTGATTTATTAAATTTATAGAAACATGAAAAGAATATTTTTAAGTTTATTGTTGGTATTCATATTTTTGCAATACCTCTCGGCTCAAGCATTAAAAGTTGAGTACAAAGAAGAAGTCAATCCCTATGCAAACAGGGATGTCAGTAAAGATTATGAGCATATTTCCAGTCCGGAAGTACGCGCTGCTTTGGAAAAGCATGCAAAAAGTCTTATGGTTAGAAATTTGGAACTTATTGTGAAAGGAGGTATTTCAACCTATTCGGAAGTTAAAAAGCCGAATCCGGAAGAAAAAGAAACATCTTCGATTGAAACTTCGGACACTAAGGCTACTCTGACTGTCAGCCGTCAAAATGTTGCACCTCTGGTAATATACAGAAATAATATAGACAGTATATATATTAATCAAATGGAACTTGACGGTAAAACATATCTTGTGGAATCTTCAAAAGTCCCGGAGTTTGGCTGGGAGATAACGTCAGAACAAAAAAACATACTCGGATACAATTGCATTAAGGCAACTGCAACAGTTGGACGTGCGAGAAAAATCGGAGATATTGAAACTCAACCGCAAAACGTTGCAGCATGGTATTCTCCGGATATTCCGGTGAATGCAGGTCCTGCGAATTACAGCGGTTTACCCGGATTGATACTTGAAGTAAATGTAGGCGACGGAAAACATGTACTTACAGGCGTTTCGCTCGAACCGGTCAGTTCTGTTGCGGAAATACCGAAACCGGAACAGGGAGAAAAAGTAAATGGAGACGAATTTGCGAAAATTGTATCACAAAGTATTGCTTCCAAACTTGAACATGGCAAGCAGCAGGCAGCATCTTCAGGAGACGGTGTAACTCATAAAATACGTATATCTTCATTCTGAGATGAAAAACAAATTAAATAATTTTAATGAGTAAATTGAACAAAACTGAACGATGCGATTTGGCAGTTCAGGTAAAAGCAGAAGCGGGGCAATCCGGATTCCGGATTGCTTCATATTTTGCGATTAATACAGAGACGACCGAAATTACACACCGACATAAACCGTTGAATGCCATGAAAAGATAAGTTAAACAAATAAAGAAATTATGCATTGCAATATATTTAAAACTGTGCTGATTCTGCTGTGCTTTTGTGCAGAAGTCAGGGCTCAGGACAGAAACATTACCGGCAAAGTCGGCAATACGCAGGGCGAGGCGCTTGTTTATGCGAACATAGTGATACTTGACGCAGTCGATTCGTCTCATGTTGCGCATTCGAACACCGACGGAAACGGAAACTACCGGATAAGTTTTCGCGACAGAGCCGGCGGAGTTTTCATACGGGCGAGTTATCTTGGATATAAATCACATGACAAGCCGGTGACTGCTGAAACCTTAGGTATGGATTTTATTCTTGAAAGTTCGTCGGAGATATTGCCGAAAGCCGTTATCCGAAGCCGTATGCTTGGCGCGACCATTAAGGGCGACACGATAGCCTACAATCTGGACAAATATACCGACGGCACCGAGCAGACGCTGAAAGATATTCTTCAGAAACTGCCCGGCATAGAAGTTGACGAAAACGGAAAGGTCAGCGCTCAGGGCAAACCTGTGGAGCATCTGCTGATAGACGGGAAAGAGTTTTTTCTGAATCAGTCTCAGATGGCTACGCGCAACCTGCCTGCCAAACTTGTCGGCGGCGTTGACCTGATAAACAACTATACCGACCTGAGCATTCTTGGCGATTCGAAACCTCAGGGCATTTCGGCGCTGAACATCAGTATTAAGGAAGAATACCGTAACCGAATCACCGGCACGTTGACCGGCGCCGGCGGAATAGAAACGAAGTATTCGGCAAAGTCGAACCTGTTTCAGTTTGGCAGCAATTTGGGAACGGCATTCATCGGCGACGCCGGCAACACCGGTCAAATGGCGTTCACTCTTTATGATTACATTCAGTTTCAGGGCGGCGCCTCGGTTCTTGCGCGCAACAGCAGGATACCGAACACGTTTACGCTCGACAACACAAACTATCCCCGCGAATCGTTCAGCGAGGAGGTAAGAAGCAAGCCAAGCGAAACGGGCGCCGTGAATTTCAGTTATATCCCGAACAAAAAACTCCGCATAAATTCCTACATCATAGGCAATCATCAGACGCAGAAAGGCGAGGAGTCCATACGTCAGACATTCGTGGACAACTCCGGCGCAAACATTGATATACTGAATAAAAGGCTGTACGAAAAGAACGCTTTCTGGTTTACGAACATGTATCTGAGCGGCGACTGGAAGCCTTCGGAAAATTTCTTTGTTTCCAACCGTCTGATGTTTAGCGGTCAGAATATGAATTATAACACAGATATTGTCAAATTCGGTATGCACAGCGCCGATACCATGCTGTCGGAGCTGCAGTTTGCTCCTGTTGATTTGAAGAATTATCTGCTGATGCTGTACCGCACTCCACGCGGACTTCTTTCGGTGGATGTTTTTTACCGGTACTACGACAACAGGTTTTCTCTCGACCTTGATTCCGATTCCCGATTTCTTGGTCTGCCTCTGCAGACGCCTTTGTCAGGAGGGTTATACAGCGCTGTTCAGGACAATGAGGCAGGCTCGCAGGAGCTGTTTGCGAAAGCAAAGTATTCATACGCGCTTCCACATAAAATCAGTCTTGTTCCTCAGTTCGGGATAAGCTATTCGTCGCAGGATAAAAACACTGTTCTGTTTCAGCGCGACGGAGACGTCGACCGTTACTTTTCGCCCGAAAACGAGTATGTAAACAGTGTTCTGTACGATAATTTCGACGTTTACGGCGGTCTGGATATAACAAAATCGGCAGGCATATTCCGTTTCGAAGCGGGTCTCGAAGGACACTATCACCGTACTTTATTGAAGACCGGACAGGATTTCGAAACGGAAAAGTGGAGTTTGCATCCTTATCTGCGTTCGTCGATATATTTCAGTGCGGCGCACTATCTCTCAGCAACATTCTTTACGGGACAGAGCATGCGCCAGATAGACCTGCTTGGCGGAAACATGGCTGCCATATCGCATCAGGCTGTCAGGCACGGTTCGACAACCGACTGTTTTTCTCCGCAGCAGAGCGCCATGCTCCACTATGTATTTTCAAATTTCAACATAGGTACAACATTGAACCTGACGCTCTCGTATGATAAAACGGATAATACTTACGGCTATGACATGATTCCATACTACGATTATTCCGAAAACATTCTGCGAAGGATAGGCTCGGTTGAAAATGTACGGTCGCGTTTTCATCTCCGTCAGAGTTTGGGTGACCTGCCTTTTGACGTCGGTCTGGACATAAACGCCAGTTCACAGTCAGGAATAAATTTTGTTAACAGTAAAGAAAACAAAATTGTGGTTAACAGCATAGGCAGCAATCTGACGGTTATGAGTTTTTCGCAGAGCATCGTCAACGGCGAGCTCGGCTTCGAGGTTCTGCTGAACCAGAACAAAAGTTCGCTTGCAAACAGGTCGATGAATCTGCTGACTCTTACTCCTGCGGGCAAAATCAGAATAAAAGGCAGCGAAAGATGGTTCGTCAATTCGTCGTTGCGCTATTATAAATACGATTCGAAGGATACGAAAATGAATGTCGCCGTTTTGGATGCGACTTTCCATTA
>JAITBC010000192.1 GCA_031283785.1 Tannerella sp.
CGTATGGAACTGCGTGCCGACCGTGATTACGAGTTTGTGCATCTTAAAGATGCTCGCGCCGCCTGTTTCGAACCGACAAGGGCAATATCGGGTTATCGCTATCAGGACGGTCTGTGGTATTACGAAAACATCAGGGACGCTTCCATGAATTTCTTTATTACGTATTTACATAAAGGAACTTATGTCTTCGAATATGATTTGACAGTAACTCATGCCGGTCGGTTCTCAAACGGAATCACAACGTTCCAATGTATGTACGCTCCCGAATTTTCGGCGCACAGCGAGGGCGTGAGGATTAGGACGGAATAACGGCGGATTGTCCTGAAAAAGCAGGAGGAGTGATTTCCTGCTTTTATACTAATCCTGACGTCATGATATTAGCGGGAGGCCGTTGATTACGCAATTCTTCGGCCATATATTCCATATAGGGATATACATGTTCGAAATATAACCGGAGGCCTGGGCAGAGATAATTCAGGCCATATTCGCCGTTGGAATCGGTAACTATTCGATTTTTGGGACATTCTCCGTTGCACAGGTTCAGGAAACGGCAGGCGCGGCATTGTCCGGGCAGACGGTCCCGTTTGTCATTGCCGAACCGCTTTTGTTCGTTCGATAGCGTGATGCCTACAAGCGAATCCTGCAATACGTTGCCTCTGTGGTATTCGGGATATACGAAGTGGTCGCATGCATAGACGTCTCCGTTATGTTCCATGGCGAGGGCATGGCCGCATGTTTTGGCATAAATGCATACGCCGGGCTGTTCGCCGACCATTCCGGCGAGCGTGGCGTCGAAGAGTTGCACGTAGTATTGTCCGACGTCGTGGCGTACCCATTCGTCAAACATATGAATATAAAAGTTCCCGTAGGCGATGGGGTTGACCGACCATGAAGCTATTTCGCCATCCTCCGGTTGATCGTCGGCCGTAAGCATTTCGAGGCCGTCATCGCGTGTGCCTAATCGTTCTACAATGGGTGAGAACTGCATGTAGCGGCTTCCTATTTCTTTAAAGAAACGGTATATTTCAACGGGACGCCCGGCATTGTAGTCGTTGATTACGGACAGCGTATTAAATTCTACGCCATGCTTCTGCAACAGTTCTATCCCCCGCATCACACGTTTGAAGGTTCCCCGTCCGCCGCAATCTTTACGGTAACGGTCATGAACTTTCTCCGGTCCGTCGATGGATATGCCGATCAGGATATTGTAGTCTTTGAAGAAGCGGCACCATTCGTCATTTAGTAATAGCCCGTTTGTTTGTATACAGTTTGATATTTCGCGTCCGCGCCCGTATTGTTGCTGCAGGCGTATCGCTTTGCGGTAAAAATCAAGGCCGCGGAGCAGAGCTTCGCCTCCGTGCCATGTGAATTGCACGAAAGGGGATGTCTGGCAATTTATGTATTCTTCGGTGAAGCGTTCGAGCAACTCATCCGACATTTTATAATTTTTCCGCCCTGCAAACAACTCGCTTTTTTCCAGATAGTAGCAGTATTCGCAATCCATGTTACACATCGGACCGACAGGTTTGGCCATTACATATACCGGAAATGACAACGGACTGAAATATAGCGTTTCTCCCATGATTCTGTTTTTTTTATATATTTGTTTTTAGTAATAATGATCGTTCCGGATATTTTAATATAGCGTTTCTCCCATGATTATGTTTTTAGTAGAAGTTGTATGTTGTCCCGGTCACTTTAAATTCCGTCCGGCGGTTGTACTGGTCGGCAATTTTCTGCTGTTCCGGCGTCAGACGGAGAACGTAAGCTTCCGTCAGAACCTCTCCTTCATGGAGGAAGTCGTTTTCTTCAGCCATCTTTTTCGTTACGGTTTTCGGTACGGATTCGCCATAACCTTGAGCTGTCAGCCGGCCGGCAGGGATGCCTGCGCCGATCAGGTAATCTACGACCGACTGTGCGCGTCGTTGCGCTAATCCTTCATTATACCCGTCGGAGCCGATGCGGTCGGTATGCGCTCCCATTTCTATTGTCACATGGGGATTGTCGTTCAGTATTTTTATTATCTCGTCGAGGGCGTCTTTCGATTCCGGGCGGAGCGTCGCCTTGTCGTAATCGTAGAAGATATTTTCCACAACCGTCGGTTTATGAATGGGCGACAGATAGAAATCTACGTAATAAGTTTCGTCTTTTTCGTCAGGGTCGGTTTTCAGTTCGAAATTTTGGTTGAGGTAATCGGGTGCGCCGGCCATCATCACATAGCTAATGTCGCGTTCGAGTTCGACTTTGTATGATCCGTCCGGCTTGGCAATCACTTTCTCGTTAAGCCCGTCTTTGCCGACGATACGTACGACCGCTCCTTCTACGGGGTTCTCGTCGGCATCGGAGACATATCCTCCGATGAAAACCGTCACTGTGGGGCGTTCAAAGGAATAGATATGGTCGTATCCGCGCGTGTCGTTTCGGTTGGACGATAAAAATCCCCGTTCCCATTTCCCCTCGAAAGTGACGCCGAAATCATCGCCCATGGAATTTACGGGAGCCCCCATGTTTTCCACATGCCAGACGCCCAGGCTGTCCGTCGTAGCTTTGAACAGGTCGAGGCCTCCCAGCCCCGGATGTCCGTTTGATGCAAAATAGACCGTTGCCGAATCGCGTACGTATGGGAACATTTCGTCTCCATCAGTGTTTATCTGCGGGCCGAGGTTTTCGATGCCGCCGAAATCATTCGTCCCGACAAGCCGTGCACGAAAGATATCTTTCCCGCCGTAACCGTTAGCGTCGGATACGAAATACAGGTATTTGCCGTCGGTCGATATCGCAGGATGCCCCACGCTTGTAGTGGAATCTTTCACCAGGTTAGCCCGCGTACCGGCTCCCCATGCCGCTCCGCTACGGGTGGAGACGTATATCTCTGCAGGGCGGGAACTTATCGGATCGCTTTCGCAATAGGTGTAATACATCGTGTTGCCGTCGGCAGAAACAGAAGGCGTCCCCTCGTCGAATTTCGTGTTGACGGCATCTTCGAGTTCAACCGGTTTTTTCCATATGCCTTTCTCGTTTTTTTCCGTAAAGAAAATGTTATTGACGGCTTGCCCCGTGATATGGCTCAAAGAGTCTTTGCTTATCTTTTTTACACGCGACGATGCGAAGTATAGTTTGTCGTAGTCATTGCCTGTAAGCGCCGGGCAAAATTCGCTGTGGCGGGAATTTAAAATATCCATCTTACGTACCTTATACGGCGTAGGATTATCCTTCATTTCCGCAGCAAGCACACATCCTTTCAAGCCGTTTGATGCAATTACGCTTTCCGGGTTCTGTTCCAGAAATTTATTGTAACAGTTGATGGCTTCGTTGTATCGTCCTCCCTGGTGATACGCCTGTGCGAGCCGCAAATTCAACAGGCTGTCGGGATAGTTATACCGTAATGCATTCAGGAAAGCGCTCGTAGCCTGCGGTACATTGTTTATCTTTTGGTAACAAATACCCATACGGTAAGAAACATAGGCACGCAAGTCGTATTGCGCAGGTTTGGCTTTCGAGTATAATTTACGGTACATATTCGCCGCTTCGTAATACTCTCCCAGGCGTTGCTTTTCTTCGGCAACACTGAGCTTTACGCTTTTGCATGAGAATAACAGTATCCCCGCCAGCACAATTCCTGTGTAAAGAATAAATCGCATATATCAGAAAACGAAGAAACAGCCTTTTTATTGTAATTCGGGCGTTCAGCAGATTAACCATAACGCATAATTGAAAGGTCATTATAATTTTTTTTATTGCAACAATGGTTTATAAAGTAAATATTTGTTTTTATCATAATAAATTTTAAATTCTTCTTCATTGTACTCGTATGTGTCTAATGTTTGGAGAGCTTCATAAAACAGGCCGACATTGCCTTGGTCGCCATCCCCGATTTCCGTCGCCAAAAACATCTCTATAGTTGAACGGGTTACAATAAAATGCAATGTATTCGATACGGACTTTCCTATTGCCATAGTATCCGAAACAAATTCAAGCGTATAACATGTATTACAGTTTTTTGGTTCAGGTTTTATGGATTCGTGTGCTTGTACATCTACAAGTGCGGCTAATTTCCATTTAGTTCCCGTCAATGCAATATTGTCTTGTACGTCATTGTCACGATCTTTATTGCATCCTATATAACTTGCTGTGCAAATTATGATAAATAATAAAGTTTTAAGTGCTTTCATTCTATTTCGTTAATATTCACACGTTAGTAATCCTGCTATTTATCAATTCGTCAAAATCATTCTCTTTGTATCGACCCATTTTCCGTCAACTGCAAGCGTATAAACATACGTGCCAGCGGCAAGTTCATATGCGGATACAGTCACTTTATTGGCGGAACTGTTCAAAATGTAGTTTTTTACCTGTGCGCCGGAAGAGGAATAGATATACAGGTTCGCACTCGAATATTTTTCCGGCAATTCATAAGCAATGGTCGTTTCCGTATGGAAGGGATTGGGACTGTTTTGTTGCAGAGAAGCGCCGTTGCTTGCCACGTCCTGCAATCCGGTTGCCGATCCGGCAGCGTGTCCTCCTATCAACGTACTCGATTCAAGTTCTTTTCCCCGTAAAACCAATTCGGTTAATTCATTCAGTTGTGCCTGCAGCCGTTCGTTTTGTTCGCTAAGCTCCTGCACAGCCTTCACTAAGGGAACTACAAATTCCGCATACCGCAGTCCGTACATACCTGTTTCATCCACTTCCACGCCGCTG
>JAITBC010000302.1 GCA_031283785.1 Tannerella sp.
TCCATTTTTTAGCCCAATTGACAACCCCCTCGTCTCCATACAGTTCCCTGTAATAGATCGGCATACGAGAAAAAAACCAGGGGCCGAATTGCTTGGAATATTCAACAACTCCCTGTAAAAGCTGTCTGCTGTAACCACTCGAAAAGTCTGTTAAGAGTAATATTTTTATCATGGCTAACGTAAATTTAAAATGACATACTGTTAATACTATCTTTTTGATATAGTTCGGTTGCAAATGTAAACAAAAATTGAAGTTCGGGGAACATATAAAAATCCAATTATGAAAAAAGACGTTATTTGAGTATTTTATTTCGCAAAATATACGTTTCTAATAGCCTGTTTATTGTTTTTTTGCACTCGGAAAATAACGAAACGAATGTTGGGGCTGATTCCCGATATTTAAAATACAAATCAGAACTCGTTCATGACATTAAACCGTAAAAGAAACAAATATAGCGACAATAAAATCTTACACTATGGTAAACAGGCGAACCTTTATTAAGTCCGGCGTTATCAGCGGAATGGGGTTATTGACTTCCGACTTCATTTTTTCAAAAAAGTCCGGGATATATGAAACAGAAGGAAAGAGAGTGGGAATCATCGGATTGGACACTTCCCACAGTACTGCATTCACAACGTTACTGAACACAACGGAGACGGATGAATACAGGGGATACAAAGTGACGGCCGCGTATCCGTACGGCAGTCGTACAATCGAATCAAGCTATAAACGAATCCCCGGATACATTGATGACGTAAAAAAATATAACGTGGAAATTGTCGATTCCATAGAAACCCTCCTGAAAAAAACCGACGTGATTTTATTGGAAACAAACGACGGCCGTTTACATCTTGAACAGGCGCTTCCTGTTTTTAAAGCCGGGAAACGTGTTTTTATCGACAAACCTGTTGCGGCCTCCCTGACCGATGCCATCAGTATTTATCGGGCGGCAGCCGACATGGATGTGCCGGTCTTCTCTGCATCCTCATTACGCTACATGTCAAATATTGACAAAATCCTGAAAGAAGATGCCGTCGGAAGAGTATTAGGCGCCAACTCATTCAGCCCGTGCACGTTAGAAGCAACCCATCCGGATATGTTCTGGTATGGGATCCACGGTATCGAAGCGCTTTTTACCGTGATGGGACCCGGCTGTAAAACCGTAACGCGCATCCATACTGCGGATACCGACCTGATTACAGGCGTCTGGACCGATTCGCGCATCGGTTCTTTCCGTGGATTACGTGGGGGAAAAACAGGATACGGAGGTCACGTTTTCGGGGAAAAAGGGATTATGACATTAGGCGACTACAACGGATACACTCCTTTATTGAAAGACATAATTTCTTTCTTTGAATCAGGGACTCTCCCGGTAACACCTGAGGAAACATTGGAGATATTTAAATTTATGGAAACCGCCGAGGAGAGTAAACGAAGAAACGGCGTCCCTGTAAGTACGGATGAGATATGGGATGCAGCCGGCAAAAAAGTAAAAAAAACATGGTGACTACCAACAAAAATAACGCACACACACATGAAAAACGACAATAAACATACCTATACCATATCCACCATTATTCTGGCATTTATGTTCTTCGTATTCGGATTTGTGTCGTGGGTAAACGCCATATTGATTCCTTATTTTAAAATCGCATGTGAACTGACCAATTTCCAGGCCTATTTTGTCACCTTTGCATTTTATATAGCCTATTTTGTCATGTCCATACCCGGAGGAATACTGTTGAAAAAAGTAGGATTCAAACGCGGAATCATGTATGGTTTCTTTGCTTTGGCATCAGGCGCTTTATTATTTATCCCTGCAGCATTAGCCGGAACTTACTGGATATTCCTCGTCGGATTATATATCATGGGTACAGGGTTGGCCATCCTCCAGACTGCTGCCAATCCTTACGTTACGATTATCGGTCCGATCGAGAAAGCCGCACAGAGGATGAGTATTATGGGCATTTGTAACAAGTTTGCGGGAATCGTCTCTCCCCTTGTTTTCGCAGCCTTCACATTAAAAGTCACAGACAGCGAATTATTTACCGCTCTCCCGATGATGGACGAAGCGTCCAAAAACATGGCATTGGATGAATTAATCCGAAGGGTCATTCTCCCCTACAGTATATTAAGCGGTTTAATGATTGTTGTAGGCCTGTTCATACGGTTTTCGGTTTTACCTGAAATCGATACTGAAAACGAAACGGAAGAACTTGCAGCTTCCCATGCGGGCAAGAAACATATAATCCAATTCCCGTATCTGGTTCTCGGGGCGATTGCTTTATTCCTTCATGTAGGCACTCAGGTGATTGCAATAGATACAATTATCGGATATGCCGCTTCAATGGGATTAGACCTTGTAGAGGCTAAAACATTTCCCTCTTATACGTTAACAGCCACCATTACCGGCTATATAGCAGGCATATTTTGCATTCCGCGCTTCATAAACCAAACGAACGCGCTGAGGATATGTACTTTAAGCGGACTGATCCTCTCGTTATGCATATTATTTGTACCGGGTGAATTCGGATTCGGCAGTCATACGATCAAAATATCGATCTGTTTCCTGTTTTTATTAGGATTACCTAACGCACTGATATATGCAAGTATCTGGCCATTGGCAATACGGAATCTTGGGCGGTTTACAAAAACAGGCTCTTCCATCCTGATCATGGGGTTGGCAGGGAACGCCATTCTCCCGCTGATTTATGGAAAACTGGCCGACAATGTAGGAGTGAAACAAGCTTATTGGGTCTTAATTCCATGTTTCATCTATCTGATATTTTATGCTTTCTACGGTCATAAAATAACATCATGGAAAAAAATAAAAAGGGAACATTATGGATAAACTTAAAATCATAAACGGGAAAATTCTGACTCCGAACAGGATAATTTCCGGTACAATATACGTTGAATCCGGAAAAATCCGGGAAGTTGGCGCCGGCAATATGGAAATTCCCGATGCCCATATAATTGACGCCAAAGGCTGTTATATCTCGCCGGGCTTTATTGATATACATACGCACGGCGCCGGCAACCATGATTTTATGGATGGAACACTCGAAGCTTATCTGCAAATAGCTGAAACACATGCAAGCTACGGCACTACCTCTTTATATCCTACAACCCTTGCATCTACAATGGAAGAACTGGAACAGACATTTTCCGTTTATAAAGAAGCAAAAATAAAAAATAAAAAAGGTGCATCTTTTATGGGACTGCATTTGGAAGGTCCTTACTTTTCCATGAATCGAAGAGGAGCACAAGACCCCAAATACATCCGCAATCCGGACAAAAAAGAATACTTAACGATTCTCGAAAACGCCGAACATATTGCAAGGTGGAGTTCTGCTCCCGAGCTGGAAGGAAGCAAAGAATTTGCCGAAACACTCAGGAGTTTTAATATCTTACCGGCTATCGGACATTCGGATGCGATTTACGAAGAAGTCGTCGAGTCCTTCGAATGGGGATACACACATGTGACGCACCTGTATTCATGCACCTCCGGCGTTACACGCAAAAATACGTTCAGATATGCGGGCGTCATTGAAGCCTCTTACCTGATTCCGGGTATGACGGTTGAAATCATTGCCGACGGCGTCCATCTGCCGGCAAGTCTTCTGAAATTAGTTTATCAGATCAAAGGCGCCGAAAAAACCGCATTGATCACAGATTCCATGAGAGCTGCAGGAATGTCGGACGGTCCAAGCGTGTTGGGAAGCCTGAAAAACGGAGAACCGGTCGTCGTCGAAGACGGCGTAGCCAAACTGCCGGACAGATCTGCATTCGCGGGAAGCGTCGCCACTGCAAACCGCCTGGTCCGCGTCATGAATTCATTAGGTGAAGTGCCTTTGTTAGAAACGATCCAAATGATTACTTCGACACCGGCAAAGATCATGGGAATCGAAAAAACGAAGGGATCCCTAACCAAAGGAAAGGATGCGGATATCGTGATTTTCAACGAAAACATCGACATAAAAGTTGTTATAATAAACGGAGAATTAATACTAAATAATTTTTAATTATGAACCACCCGATTGAAACTTTTAAAAAGGATTTTCTAAAGATTAAAGTATTTGAGACAAGACAAGACCTCGGAACTGCCGCGGCCTATGATCTTGCAGGTATTATAAAACCTCTGTTTGAAAAACAGGAATATATAAATATCGTTTTTGCCTCAGCGCCTTCGCAACAAGAATTTCTGGAAGAATTTTGCAATTATGACGACATCGAGTGGCACCGAATAAATGCATTCCACCTGGATGAATACCTCAATTTGCCCATTGATGCGCCTCAAAGATTCGGCTATTTTCTCAAAACACGCCTATTTGACAAACGACCGTTTCATTCGGTCTATTATCTGAACGGAGACAATGGAACCGATGAAGAATGTACGCGTTATACGGAACTTCTCCGCCAATATCCCATAGATATTGCCTGCCTCGGAATCGGTGAAAACGGACATATTGCATTTAACGACCCGCATGTGGCGGATTTTAATGATCCGCACTGGGTAAAAACGGTTAATCTCGATAATATCTGCCGTCAGCAACAGGTAAACGACGGATGCTTCAAAAGTTTGAACGACGTGCCGCCCCACGCACTGACATTAACCATCTCCGCAATCAGGCAGGCGCGGTATTTTCTGTGCATGGTCCCCGGCAGCACAAAGGCTGATGCATTATTCCATACTTATGTGGATAAAATATCGGAAACCGTCCCTTCTACTTGCCTACGACTATTAAGCGACTCCACTATTTATGCCGATACGGAAAGCGCCTCCGCCTTGCTTGAACATGTGAAAATGCGCATTACATAATAGAAATCATTCCTTAATTCAGGACAGGAGGTGAATTATATGAAATACTAATTACAAACTCCATTTGGAAATGGAAACAAGGGAGATTTTAGCTGAAAATCTAAAATCTAATCAAACAAATACGTTGTTGTTAAAAGCCGGCACAATACAAACGTCGTATATGAGATACATAAATGAAATACAACTATTTAAACTCTATTAAAAAATGACAAAACAAAACAGAATCCATATTAAAGAACTTTTCACCCGCAAAAGTACTTTAACAGTCATCATCACAATGTTACTTGCATGTCTTTTCACTACGCATGCGGAACAATTGTCATTACATGAAACGCAGCAAGCGCAGCCTATATCAGGGGTTGTGCGGGATCAAAACGGAGATCCCGTTATTGGTGCGACAGTCCTCGAAAAAGGGAACTCCGACAATGGAACAATCACAAATGTCAATGGGGAATTTTCCATTCAAATAGCGCCGAATGGCATATTAAAAATATCTTATATCGGATATATCACACAAGAGGTAAATGTAAGAAATGAAAAATCGATACAAATCACATTACATGAAGATGTGCAAAATCTGGAAGAAGTTGTCGTCGTCGGATATGGAACACAGAAAAAAGTAAATCTCACCGGCTCGGTTTCTGTTGTCAGTGGGCAGGATATTACCTCTAAGTCCTCTACAGACGTAGTAAATGCAATGATGGGGCAGATACCGGGGCTACTTGTTACGCGTAATAGCGGACAACCCGGTTCGGAAATTGATGGAACCGCTTCCATACGCATACGCGGTTTTACGTCGGTTAACGATGCCCAGGCCCTTGTTCTGATTGATGGCGTGGAAGGATTGTTGCACACGTTAAATGCCGAGGATATTGAATCCATTTCGGTATTGAAAGATGCGGCGTCGGCTTCCATTTATGGATCGCGTGCTGCTGCCGGCGTAATTCTGGTAACGACCAAAAAGGGCTTTGCGGAAAAAACAAAAGTAACCTACAACGGTTCGTTTGGGATCAATGTGCCGGGTTTGATGCTGAAACGTGTTCCACCATGGGAAGATTATGAATGGATACACCAATCCTTATATAACGTTAATCCTGCCTTTGTCATCAATAGGGAAGCTGTTGATATGATAGCTAATCCCAATCACAAATATCGTGTTATGGGAACACGTTGGGAAGAATATTACGCCAACAACTGGATGCATCTAGGAATGAAAGAATATACCACTCAGCAGACCCATTCGGTATCGGTTACCGGCGGAAACAACAAAACACAGTATTATGTGTCGGGTGGTTTCTATACCAAAAGTGGAATACTTCAATACGGACCTGATAAAAGTAACCGCGTCAACTTCCGATCTTCGTTGAATACCGAAATCAATAAATATCTGGATTTCAATATACAAGTTGCATACGAAGGGATTCGGAAAAAAGAAGTTGCATATTCCGGAGGAGAGGCTGGACGTACATCAGCGGAAAAGATATTAGGCCTTTTGTATACTAAAGCCGGATATCATGGTCTATATAATCCTGAAGAAGATACCTATTACGACATAGACCCGTATTCCAATGGCAGTTCTGCCAATCCCATCCAGATCATGAAAGAGGGAGGGGAGATAAAAAATCAATATCACTATTTTACAGGTTTTGCCGGTTTGCGTGTCAAGAATGTGGTGAAAGATCTGACGCTCGATCTGAACTTTTCGCGACGGGCAGGATTTGAAGCGTATGAGGGGGATTATCGTTTTATTAAAGGCCATGGCAGAAACGGTGCGGCTCGGCCTACTGATGTCAACAATCCGCAAAGAGTAATCAAAAGAAAAGCCAATTCTTATCAGGATAAATTTGAAGCTTTACTGAATTACGATTTGAACACGGGTAAACACCATATCCATCTATTAGGAGGAGCTTCATACGAACAGTATCTCAGGGACTATATGTCTGCCGAAGCAAGAAATGGTATTTCGAATGATTTCTTCAGTTTTAATTACTATGCCAGCAATGAGGCGGCCAACACCGTGTTGAGCGATGCAATACAGCCGTGGAAAATGGCTTCACTGTTCGGACGCGTTAATTACGATTTTGCCGGTCGTTATCTTTTGGAGGCTAACCTGCGCTACGATGGCAGTTCGCGACTATCGCCGGGTAACCGTTGGGGATTGTTTCCTTCGGCTTCCGTCGGGTGGCGCATCAGTGAAGAAACGTTTTTTGAAGGAGCCAAAAAATTCATCGACAATCTCAAACTGCGCGCTTCATGGGGGACTTTAGGCAACAGTACC
>JAITBC010000355.1 GCA_031283785.1 Tannerella sp.
TGCCTCTCTACCGTACTCGCACGTACAGCGGCTCTGATAATTAATCGGATTATTCTAATGGATTAACACTTACCCGTAAAAAAACGCCCCAGATATAGCGATATTTTTTTTAGGGAAAAACAAAAATTTCAGTAATATATTTGATATAATTTTTTATTTATGCGTTCCAACTGTCTGTGATTCGTTTTATCAGCCCGCGCATTTTGATATTTGGAATTTACATGTAACTTTGTGCCGGATTTTGTGGTACGTAATGCTGGTAATGACATGCTGATACGTGTCACAGATCGCATATACAATATTAACTTATAAAATTTAAACGTTATGAATCTAAAAATTAAATCTAAAAGTCAAATGTTCGCAGCGAAAATCGGCAAGTTCGTTTTGGAGGGTGCATTACTGCTGTTTGCAGCTGCTCAGGTGACATTTGCAGAAAGCACCGACACGGCAGCCTCCACACAACAAAAGGTTAAGATAACAGGCTATGTCGCCGATGCTTCAGACGCAGGCGAGCCTCTTACGGGCGCAAGCATCGTCGAGAAAGGCACAGGCAACGGAATTATAACTGACGCGGACGGGGATTTTTCTATTACCGTCGCGCCTGGCGCAACTTTAGTTATCAGCTACCTTGGATACCAGACTAAAGAAGTGGTCGTGGAAGCCGGGAAAACGCACTATGAGATCGCACTGCCCGAAGACCTTCAGGCGCTGAACGAAGTCGTTGTCGTGGGATACGGCGTACAGAAGAAACGCGACCTGACGGGCGCCATCTCGTCCGTCAAAATGAGCGACGAACCGGTAGGGACGTTTTCAACCATCAGCCATGCCTTAGCCGGTAAAGCTGCCGGGTTAAGCGTGTCGCAGACGAGCGCGCAGGCTGGCGGAAGCGCCAAATTCCGTATTCGCGGCGAAACGTCGATCAATGCCGGTAACGATCCGCTCGTCATTATTGACGGCTTCCCGGTCACGTCGAACCCAAGCCCCGGGTCGGGCAACAGATATTCGTCCGGCTCGACGGATAATCTCCTGGAATCAATCAACCCGGACGATATCGAATCAATCGAAGTGCTGAAAGACGCAAGCTCTACTGCTATTTACGGAGCACGCGCCGGTCACGGCGTGATCATCATCACCACCAAACGCGGTAAGGCCGGCAAATCGAAAGTAACCTATTCGGGCAACTATTCCGTTCAAAACATGAAGAATCCCTACAAAATGCTTGACGCCGGCGAATTTATGGATCGTCGCAACAAAGATCAGTATGAGAACTGGATGAAGAACAACGGTCAGGGCATCTATGCACAGTATATCACGCCGAATGCCAATCCGACGCCCTTCAAAACGTCCTATACGGATGCCGAAATCGCCGCCGCACAAACGACCGACTGGTTCGACGCCGTAACACGTACCGGACAGCAACAGACACACAACGTGTCGCTGAACGGCGGCAGTGAGACGACGCAGTATCTCGTCTCGCTCAATTATTTTTCGCAGCAGGGCGTCATCAAAACGAACGACATGGAACGTTATACGGCAAATGTCAACCTTGATCATCAGGTCTCCAAATACGTGAAAACCGGCATCTCACTCAACCTCAGCCGTAACGAATACAACAACGTCCCTCTTGGCGACAATGACTGGGAAAATGCCGGCGTAATCCCCTCCGCCGTACATTCGATACCCTACATTCCCGTCCGCGACGAAAACGGCGCTTATACGACGAATCCCTTCATGGGACAGCTCCCGAACGCCGCCTCACTGCTCGAAATAACCGACCTCACGACGAAAGACCGCCTGCTTGGAAGCGCTTATCTGGAAATCAAACCGATCAGCGACTTGACGCTCCGCGGCTCTCTCGGCGCCGACCGCAAATATGCAAAGCGCCGCCAGTACGTGCCGACGTCGACCATGTACGGCGCACGTGTGAACGGACAGGCTACGATCGTGCAGGATGATAAAATGGATCTCCTGATGGATCTGACGGCTACTTATGTGAAAGAAATCGGCGATCACAGCCTTACCGCACTCGTCGGATATTCTTATCAGGAAATGTCGTCCGAATGGATGCGCGCCGGTAATGATAACTTTCCGCTCG
Organism: Tannerella sp.; assembly: GCA_031283785.1. The sequence continues at coordinate 2,096 of JAITBC010000355.1, forward strand.
ACGGATTTTTATACAATAACCTGGGCGCCGGTAATAATGCAAAACCCGACGTCGGTTCGTCGGCTTCGACAAGCTCCATGAGCTCCGGTTTTGCACGTCTTAACTATTCCTTCCTCGGACGCTATCTGCTGACGGCCACGTTACGCGCCGACGGCTCCTCCAACTTTATGCCCGACGAACGATGGGGATATTTCCCATCGGCGTCACTCGGATGGCGTTTCTCCGACGAAGCCTTTATGGAAGCAACGAAAAATATCCTGTCGAACGGTAAATTACGCGCCGGTTACGGCGAAACGGGTAACTCCAACGTCGGTCTCCGTATCTACGATACGTATGGCGTCAGCGGCGAATACGTCTTCGGCGACACGAAGTACACCGGAATGGGAGCCACCAAACTCGGAAATCCAAAGCTGACGTGGGAAACGACCAAAGAGTTCAACGTCGGTTTGGATTTGGGCTTTTTGAATAACCGCATCAACCTGACGGCCGAATACTACAACCGCATCATCTCCGATTTGCTGCAAACCGGCGTACCGTTGCCGTTCTACAACGAGATCACCTCCATTGCCGACAACGTTGGCGAAACGCACGGCAAGGGTATCGAACTGACGCTGAACACCATCAACGTGAAAAACAACGACTGGTTCTGGTCGACCGACCTGACGTACGCTCACAACGAAGACCGCTGGGAAAAGCGCCGCGACGACTGGACGCCGGCTGCTTACGAATCGGCAACAGACTATATCCGTTCGATCTATGTTTACAAAACCGACGGTCTGATGCAGCCCGGCGAAACACGTCCCGCATGGCAGCCTGCCTTGCTGCCCGGACAGATCAAGATTCAGGATTTGTCAGGCCCTGACGGCGTCCCCGACGGCAAAATGGATCAATACGACCGTGTCCTGCTCGGCTCGCGCGATCCGAAATTTATTTTCGGGTTCAACAACACCGTCCGTTACCGGCAGTTTGATTTCAACGTCTATTTCTACGGCGAATTCGGCGCCCTGAAAGGACGCAGTTATTACGAACAGTGGGCGAACGGATTCGTAGATGCGAATATTGTCAACAAGTCCGAAGCCTCCAGATATGTCTGGAGCAGCGACAATCAAAATACCACGTATCCAAGCGCCATCCCCTCCACTTATGCGAGTTACGAAAACAGCTCGGATTACTGGTACAAAAAAATCAACTTTGTCCGTTGCCGTAACATCACGCTCGGATATACCGTGCCGCTTAAAAACGTATTGGGCAACCTTCGTGTCTATGCCGACGTTAACAATCCTTTTGTGATTACGAACTGGAACGGTATCGACCCGGAAACCGACAACTTTGATTCCTCACGCAACAATGCAGGAGCATTCAACTATCCAAACGTAACATCCTATAGCCTGGGTGTGAATATTACATTTTAACGGAATTTTAAAAAAAAAGAATAAGACTATGAAAAGAATAAATATTTATGCAGTAATTCTCCTGATGCTCTTTGCTGTCATGCAGAGCTGCGAATTACAGTCGGAACAGTTCAGCGACGTCGATCCCGCCATTTACCCTAAAACGGCGAATGACGCCCGTGATCTTGTCACGTCGGCTGCTTACAGCCCCTTTGAGAACGATTGGTACAGTGGAATATTCGGCGTAGCTACCGGTTATTTTATTGATGTAGACGTGGCTACCGATTACGGTTACTGTTCCTGGGATGACGGCGGTGGATGGAATCGCCTGCAGTATGCTCAATGGACGCCTAATGATACACGTAATGTCACGAATATCTGGCGTGATTATTTGAATAAAATCAGCAAGATGACCTTGACGATTGATCGCATCCAGCCGGTTCCGATGGATGAAAAACTGAAAGCGCAATACGTTGCCGAATTGCGCTGTGGACGTGGATTCATGGCCTTCATACAGTGGGATATGTACGGCCCGATTATTGTCTCAAGCCTTGAAAACCTGAAAAATCCTACGGCACGCGAGATATTGCCGCGCCTCTCGGAAGAAGAAACACGTACTTACATTGTTACCGAACTGACGGAAGCGGCCAAAGATTTACCGTATAGCTACAAAAAAGGCGACGCCGATTACGGTCGTTTCACGAAAGGACTGTGTCATATGGTGCTGATGAAATTCTACATGCAGACTAAGCAATGGGACAAAGCAATTACGGAAGGACGTGAATTGATGAAAGCGGAATACGGCTACGAACTGTTGCCGAGTTATGCCGATCTGTTTAAACGCGCCAACGAAAAGAACAAAGAAACAATTTTCTCCATCGACTGTAAGGAAGGAACGATGGAAAACGGCTGGTATCCGCACGCTCTGCCCAGCGACTACAGTGTGGCAGGCGTCTGGGAAGGCGGCGGCTGGGGAGGTTACAAGATGACATGGGACTTCTTTGATACATTTGAACCCGGCGACGAACGCACCACCTACATCATCTCCGAATATACGACGAAAGCCGGCGTAGTTCGCAATAAGGAAAATAAAGGAACCGACGGCGGCAACTGCCTGCAACACGGCGTGATCCCCTTGAAATATGCCCTTGAACCGGTTGCCGGCGACGCTTGCGATATCGACTTCATGGTGTATCGTTATGCTGACGTATTGACGCTGCTCTCCGAGGCAATTGTCCGACAGGGTAATTCGGTAACGACAGACGCCATTGACTTGTTAAACCGCGTGAGAACACGTGCCGGATTAACGGCTTATACGGCAGGAGATTTCACCGATTCGCGCGATTTCCTTGACAAACTTTTGATGGAACGCGCCCATGAACTCTGGTATGAAGGCTGCCGCCGTCAGGATTTGATTCGCGACGGGTCATATATCCAAACGATGCAAAAGAAATGCCAGATCTATGGCCAGCCGTTTGTCGCAACTGAAAATTATACCCGTTTCCCAATCCAGGAAAGCATAATCATCCAGGGACAGGGTATTATTGAACAGAATCCCGGTTATTAATGTTTATATTTTATTGTCAGGAGGGCGTCCGGAAAGTTTTTGGACGCCCTCATTTTATCCAAAAATGTCCATCAGCACCAATTCATTTCATAGATGCTGTTTTGAACATAATTAATGCATTGTTCCCGATCAATTAACAGTATATTGCAGATAACTGCCGAGTCGTGGATTTTAAGGATTCATATCTGTTTTCTCATAGTATCACTTGCATATATCCGGCATTTTAACGTAATTTGCCTCCTGTTTTGCAAGGCTTTGACCTAAAGGTCTAAGTCGGCAGACATTAAAAAGAATTATGAAAGGAAAAAGACAACTATGGAAAGTTATAATTATTCCAGTATTAATGCTTTTCATATCCGACAAGCTTCCCGCGGAAGAAAGATGCCTGTGGAAGCTAAAGATGAATAATGCGGAGACGGCCTCGACAGTCTCTGATGACACATGTATTTCTTCAGAAAATCTGCCGGATAATGATGTTGCAGGTCGTTTTATACACACAATCGGCATAGAGGCACGTCCCGGCCATGTCCTCCGTACAAATCCGTTCCTGCAGGGAGTTAATGAAAATATGCGACCTGTAAAGAACTCCATGTCGGCACATCTCAACTATTCATTCCGTCCGCAGCCGGATTCATATACCGGTCGCATTTTCGGAGGCGTCTATCAAGGTATCGGATTCGCTTATTTTACTTTCGGAGAAAGTCGGCAGATAGGCAATCCGGTCGCATTTTATCTGTTCCAGGGGGCACGCCTGAACAGTATATGCGACCGCTTATCGTTAAACCATGAATGGAATTTCGGGTTATCCGCAGGTTGGAAACCTTATGATCCTTCCGACAATTATTACAACATAATAATAGGCTCAAAGGTCAACGCATACATCAATCTCAATATTTATCTCAGCTGGATGCTATCCCGCAGATTAGAGCTGACAAGCGGAATAGCAATGTCTCATTTTTCAAATGGAAATACCCGCTTCCCAAATGCAGGCCTGAACACAGCAAGCCTGAAAGCCGGATTAGTATGTCATTTCAACAGTAAAAAACGTTTTCTACCTGTAATATCATTCCGCCCGCCGATACCGGAATTTCCGCGTCATATCAGTTATGATATACTCCTGTTCGGTTCGTTAAGGCGTAAAGGCCTCGCCATAGGCGAAGATCGTATCGCCCTCCCAAATGCTTACACTGTGCTTGGGTTCAACTTCTCGCCGATGTACAATCTAAGCTACCGGTTCCGTGCAGGCATGTCATTAGACGGATTCTACGACGGCAGCGCCAATATCTATTTCCGGGATTACGCTGACGGCACAAGGCTTACGCTCATAAAACCACCGATAGACGAACAGTCGACGCTGGGATTCTCCGGAAGAACAGAATATGTGATGCCTTATTTTTCCGTCAATTTAGGCCTTGGCGTAAATGTCTTCCATAGTGGCGGCGACATAAAAGGCTTTTACCAAATATTAGCCTTGAAAATAAAATTTACACGGAATTCCTTTATCCATATAGGATACAGTCTGCAGAATTTTAATGCTCCCAATTTCCTGATGCTTGGCGTCGGTTACCGCTTCAACAACAAATATCCTGTATTTCCCCGCTGACAGGTGAATCTTACGAAACGTTTACCGTTACCGGACACTGCAATAATGTTATGAAACCACCCTGCAGCTACAAAATACAATCCTTCCGGTACGCTTATTTGAACCGTCCCCTCACATACCGTCCATGTTTCGCCATCGTAAACGTAGTAATTACCTTAAAAGCGTGAGTTTTTCCATTACACGAGCAGAATTAAAAAAGTTTTTTTTACAGAGGAAAAATACTCTTTTTTATCCGAAGAAATAAAAAAGCGTTTATTATTCGCTGATTTTTAGTAAATTTGCGCGTCACAATATTTGTGCCTCTACATTAGTTAATTTAAAATATGGATATCATCAAACTGGAAGGAGAGGATCAACGACTTTACTATTTGGTCGCACACCTTGTAATGGACGAGGAGGTGTTGAATTATAACCTTAATTATCCGTATAAAACATCTTCCGATCATTTATGGTTCATTGCCGTAGACGAGGGTAATACGCTTGGTTTTATGCCTGTAAAGTTGGACGACGGCAATGCCAGGATAAATAATTATTATGTAGCGGATGACGACAGCGCGGTTTTCTCTGCACTGCTCAGAGAAATAACCATGACCCTCCCGACCGATTATGAATTGGAATCGGTAACACAATTACGCCATATACCCGATTTTGAAAAGAACGGTTTTTCGGTTACGCTTTATTGGAAAAGATATGCTAAAATGAAAGTTTTCAGAAATGAAAAATAAGACTGTATATGAATTGACAATGAAAAGGATAGAAATGTTGTTTAATGAATTTGACAACATTTATGTTTCTTTTTCGGGCGGCAAGGATAGCGGCGTCATGTTGAACCTTTGCATACAATATATAAGAAATAATAACTTGAAACGAAAGATCGGCGTCTTTCATATGGATTATGAAGTGCAATATCAGGAAACTGTTAAATATGTTGATCGAACATTGCAGGCAAACTCCGATATTTTTGAAGTGTACCGTGTATGTATCCCTTTCAAGGTAACCACTTGCACATCGATGCATCAAACCTGTTGGCGTCCATGGGATGACGACTGTAAAGAGTTTTGGGTGAGGGAGATGCCTGAGAAGTGCTACCGGAAAAACGACTTCCCGTTTTATGCACCGGAAATGTGGGATTCCGAGTTTTACATACTTTTCGCCAAGTGGTATCACCTGTTGAAAAATGCAAAAAAAACCTGTTGCCTGGTCGGAATACGTACCCAGGAGAGTTCTCACCGCTGGAGAACAATATACAGTAAAAAAAGATATCACATGTACCGTAACCTGAAATGGACAAGGCAGATATCGGATGATATATATAATGCATATGTCATCCACGACTGGTTAACGACGGACATATGGACTGCCAACGGCCGTTTCTCCTGGGATTATAACCGTCTGTACGACTTGTATTACCAGGCGGGCGTTCCACTGGAAAAACAGCGTGTAGCCAGCCCTTTCCTGCTGGTTGCACAAGAATCACTGCAGCTTTACAGAGCTATCGATCCTGATATGTGGGGTAAGATGATCTGCCGTGTAAACGGTATCAATTTCACGGCTCTTTACGGTCATACAAGCGCTGTCGCGCAGAAGAAAGTCGATCTTCCGCCGGGATATACATGGGAAAGTTATATGTATTTCCTCCTCTCGACTTTGCCGGAAGAAATACGCCGGAACTACTTGCAAAAGCTATCGGTAAGCATCAATTTCTGGCGTAAACGTGGCGGTTGCCTGACGAAAGAAACAATAAAAAAGTTGCAAGACGGCGGAATAGAGATAGAAGTGCTTGAACATACAAACTATAATACCGATAAGCGTCCGGTCAGGATGGAATACCTTGAAGACATTGATATACCAGGGTTTAAAGACCTGCCAACCTTTAAACGAATGTGTGTATGTATTCTCCGTAACGACCATATGTGTAAATATATGGGATTTGCAAAAACTAAAAAAGAAATTGAAACCCGTAAAAAGATTATGGATTTTTATCAAGGCATAATACATGAATAACGAACAAAAATATACAAGCCCGGTTTATGCCGTAAAAGCTGTGCCGATAGAGAAAATACAGGCAAACGCTTACAATCCCAATGTCGTTGCTCCTCCTGAAATGGAACTTCTCGAACTGTCAATATGGGAAGACGGCTACACCATGCCGTGCGTATGTTATTATCTCCCGGAGAACGACAAGTACGAACTGGTAGACGGATTCCACCGATACATGGTCATGAAACTATCAAAACGCATTTACGAGCGGGAGAATGGTCTTTTGCCCGTAACCGTGATCGAAAAGGACCTTTCAAACCGGATGGCTTCGACAATCAGGCATAACCGCGCACGTGGGACGCATAGCATTGAGTTGATGACCAACATTGTAGCGGAACTTAAAAAGTCGGGAATGAGTGATGATTGGATACGTAAGAATATTGGAATGGACAAAGACGAATTGCTTCGTTTCAAACAGCTCTCAGGGTTGGCGGCGCTATTTGCCGATAAAGATTTCAGTGTCCCCAAAGGGTAGGTATTCTCCCATGCAGTATAGCCCTCCGCCCGCCCCCACTTGATTCAACCCAAAACTGCAGTATTATGGCTGTTTGAATGTGGATGAACTTTCCTCTGCAAAAAACTTTTTTCATCAGCATGCGCTTGGAAATACGGAATTTTCATGTAATTTTGCGCCTTTAAAAAAGGTTCTAAATACATTATATAAATAACTAAAAATTTAATTCTTATGTGGTTGATTCATTCTTCTATCGGGAGGAAATTAGTAATGAGTATTTCAGGGATTGTCCTGTTGCTATTCTTACTGTTTCACCTATCTATGAATGTGGCGGCGGTTTTTTCGGCTGAAGCTTACAACACAATCTGCTCGCTATTGGGCGCAAACTGGTATGCTGTCGCTGTGACAGTCGTACTGGCGGGCATTATCGCCATTCATTTCATCTATGCCGCCATGATTACGCTACAAAACCGTAAGGCTCGCGGCAACAACCGTTACACGGTCAACAACCGTCCGGAAGGCGTCGGCTGGGCTTCACAAAACATGTTCGTGATTGGAATTATTGTACTCGGTTTTTTGATTCTTCACCTAAGCCAGTTCTGGTACAAAATGATGTTTGCCGAATTATTGGGACATCACGACGTGACGCTTAACGATGGATCCGTATTACATCCGCAGGATGGCGCGGGTTTTATCAGCTATTATTTTGCTCATTTATGGATCGTTGTTGCTTACCTTATATGGTATGCAGCGCTGTGGTTACACCTGACGCACGGCGTTTGGAGCGCTATTCAGACCTTAGGATGGAGCAACCGGATCTGGCTGAAACGCTGGAAACTTATCGGTAACACTGTTGCTACTCTTATCTTCCTCGGTTTTGCTTTCGTGACGCTGTTTTTCTATGCAAAAAGCCTCTGCGGCGGAAGTTGCTGTTAATAATGGTTGTACCTTTTAATTAATCAAAGTTATGTCTGGAATAAATTCAAAAATACCACAAGGCCCTCTATCTGAAAAGTGGACCAATTATAAAAATCATCAGAAACTTGTAAATCCCGCTAATAAACGCCGTCTCGACGTAATCATTGCAGGAACGGGGCTTGCGGGAGCATCTGCGGCTGCCTCGCTTGCGGAAATGGGGTTTAATGTACTGAACTTCTGTATTCAGGATTCACCCCGTCGGGCACACTCAATTGCGGCGCAGGGAGGTATCAATGCGGCTAAAAATTATCAGAACGACGGCGACTCTGTCTACCGCTTGTTCTACGATACTATCAAAGGTGGAGACTACCGCGCCCGTGAAGCGAATGTTTACCGTCTGGCGGAAGTATCCAACTCCATTATCGACCAGTGCGTCGCCCAGGGCGTCCCCTTCGCCCGCGAATACGGCGGACTGCTTGATAATCGCTCGTTCGGCGGCGCCCAGGTATCGCGCACGTTTTACGCACGCGGCCAGACGGGACAGCAGTTATTGCTCGGCGCTTACTCGGCGCTCAGCCGCCAGACCGGGAAAGGCAAAGTAAAGATGTTTACCCGTTATGAAATGCTCGACGTCGTCATTGTCGACGGACGCGCACGCGGGATCATCGCCCGCAACCTTGTCACGGGAAAAATCGAACGTTATGCTGCTCATGCCGTCGTTATCGCAACCGGCGGTTATGCAAACACCTTCTTCCTCTCTACAAACGCGATGGCGTCAAACGGCTCAGCCGCATGGCAGTGTTATAAGAAAGGCGCATATTTCGCTAATCCGTGTATGGCTCAGATTCACCCGACTTGCATTCCCGTCCATGGCGAGTTCCAGTCAAAACTGACGCTCATGTCCGAATCGCTTCGTAACGACGGACGTATATGGGTGCCGGGGAAGAAAGAAGACGCCGAAGCAATCCGCGCCGGCAAACTGAAACCTACGGACATAAAAGAAGACGATCGCGATTACTATCTGGAACGTCGTTATCCCGCTTTCGGCAACCTCGTCCCGCGCGACGTCGCTTCACGGGCGGCAAAAGAACGCTGCGACGCCGGACACGGCGTCGGAACGGGACAAGCCGTATACCTTGATTTTGCCGATGCGATCGACCGTCTGGGGAAAGACGTAGTGGAACAACGCTACGGAAACCTTTTTCAGATGTATGAAAAAATCGTCGACGACAACCCGTATGAAACGCCGATGATGATATTCCCTGCCCTCCACTACACAATGGGCGGCATATGGGTCGACTACGAACTGATGACTTCGATAAACGGCTTGTTTGCTATCGGCGAAGCAAACTTCTCCGACCACGGCGCAAACCGCCTCGGCGCATCCGCACTGATGCAAGGGCTGGCCGACGGTTATTTCGTCCTGCCTTATACGATACAAAACTACCTCGCCGACCAAATTCAGGTGCCGCGTTTCAGCGTCGATCTACCGGAATTTGAAGAAGCGGAAAAGCAAATCAAAGAACGTATCGACAAACTGATGAGCATAAAAGGCAAACGCTCGGTCGACAGTATCCACAAAGAACTCGGACATATCATGTGGGATCATGTAGGGATGGCACGCGATGCACAGGGGCTTAAAGAAGCTGTGGAAATGCTTAAAGCGTTGAAGACCGAATTCTGGAGCAATGTTCGGATTCCGGGTAAAGCGGACGATCTGAATGTCGAGCTTGAAAAGGCATTACGCCTTGCCGACTTCATTGAAACAGGCATGCTTATGGCGCACGATTCATTAGACCGCGAAGAATCATGCGGCGGACACTTCCGCGTGGAACACCAGACGGAAGAAGGTGAAGCGCTTCGTCATGACGACAAATTCTCATACGTATCGTGCTGGAAATACCAGGGCGACGACAAAGACCCTGTTATGCTTAAAGAACCTCTTGACTATGAATTTGTTGTACGTCAACAGAGAAACTATAAAAATTAAAAACAGCCATGGATAAAAATATAGATATAACACTGAAAGTATGGCGTCAGAAAGGACCCAAAGAAAAAGGCTCATTCGAAACATATCCACTGAAAGGAATATCACAGGGAAGTTCATTCCTTGAGATGCTGGATGTTCTCAACGAACAATTGATAAACGAGGGCAAAGAACCGGTATTCTTCGACCACGATTGCCGCGAAGGTATATGCGGGATGTGTTCGCTTTACATCAACGGCCATCCGCACGGGCCGGATTCGGCGGTGACGACCTGTCAGCTTCACATGCGTAAGTTCAAAAACGGCGAGACGATAACGATCGAGCCGTGGCGGTCGGCAGGATTCCCAGTCATACGCGACCTTACCGTAGATCGCCGGGCTTATGACAAGATAATGCAGGTTGGAGGGTTTGTTTCGGTAAATACAGGGGGCGTCCCCGACGCGAATGCGATTCCCATTCCCAAGAAAGATGCCGACCTGGCGATGGATGCAGCCGCCTGCATAGGTTGCGGAGCTTGTGCCGCCGCTTGCAAGAACGGCTCTGCCATGTTGTTTGTTGCTGCAAAAGTCAGTCAATTGGCACTGCTCCCACAGGGCAAAGTCGAAGCCGCACGTCGCGCTAAAGCAATGGTAGCTAAAATGGATGAACTGGGATTCGGGAACTGTACGAACACCCGCGCTTGCGAAATGGAATGTCCGAAAGAAATATCGGTAACCAATATCGCCCGTTTAAACCGCGAATTTCTCTATGCCAAATTTAAAGATTAACCGGGATCATCTTTAAACATCGAACATAAAGGCTGTACTTGTCGTACGGCCTTTATTGTTTTATACGGAATAAGAAGTCCTCGCATATGCCGAATTTTCAAATCTCCGAAATTATTATCCTGTCTTTCCTCTACAATCATCAACTTTTTATGCGATTCGCTTATAAATCGCGTATTTTTTTCTAAGTTTGCAACGCAATCCCGGATTACGTTTGTTTTGACATTTTAAAATATGACACTGATGAAAACGAAATTTTATTATTTATTGCTTGCCGTCCTGTTTTGCAGCTTTGCAGTATCGGCTCAGATTGACAGGCAGACATTCATATATTCGATCAAAGACGGTGACACGCTCCGTCTGGACAAATACGAAGCGCCGAAGCTCACGGAAACGAAGCCGTGTATCATCTTCGTTTTCGGCGGAAGTTTCATGCGCGGCAGTCGTGATGCTTCAACGTATATCCCTTTCTATGAATATTTTGCAAGTCAAGGTTATGCCGTTATCGCCATCGATTACCGGCTCGGACTGAAAGATGTTCGGAAGAAAATCGACACAAAACAAAGCAGGTTAAAACTGTTCAATGCCTTTGTCGATCATTTCGAAAAGGCGGTTTCGATGGCTGTCGAAGACCTTTTCGACGCCACACGTTTTGTCGTCGAACATGCAGGCGAATGGCATAATGATACGCAGCGTATTGCTTCGTGCGGTTCGAGCGCCGGTGCAATCACGACGCTACAGGGCGAATATGAAATTTGTAACCGTACACGGCGAGCGGCCGCATTGCCCGAAGGATTCAACTATGCAGGCGTAATCTCCTTTGCAGGATGTATTTTCAGCGACGGCAAAGTGAACTGGGAAACCAAACCTGCTCCGATTTTGTTTTTCCACGGCGATGCCGACAAGAACGTCCCTTACGACAAAATCAAATTCCTGCGGTTTGGAATGTACGGCCCAAAACAGCTTGTCCGACAACTGGATGAGATGCAATCGCCGTACTGTTTCCATTCGTTCGAAAATGCCGAACACGAAATAGCAACAAGGCCTATGCAACAGCATCTCGGCGAGATAAAACTGTTCCTGGAGAAATTCGCGGACGGCAAAGCGAATCTGTTTTTGAATACGACCGAAACGACCATCGGTAAACCGGAAATGAAGAAAAAAATCAAACTGAAAGACTGTCTGAAAGCGAATTTTAATTATTAACCCTTTATAAATAACTGTATATGCAAACAGAAAAATCAAAACCTGCCGTCGTTACCGGCTTATATCCGTCCTTGTGGCGCTGCTTTTTTTTGCTGTTCTGTCTTGCCGCCTCATGCCGCAACGACAAACCGACTTCATTCAGGCCGGGCGAAATCTGGCCCGACAACCACGGCGTACACATTAACGCCCACGGCGGCGGCTTGCTGTTGCAGGACGGCGTCTACTACTGGTACGGCGAACACAAGACGGAAGGAGAAGGCGGCAACAGGGCGAACGTCGGGTTCCACTGTTATTCGTCGACCGACCTGTATAACTGGAAGGACGAAGGCATCGCACTGAGCGTCATGCCCGAAGGATCGGGAAGCGACATCGAAAAAGGTGCAATCATGGAACGGCCGAAGGTAATCCGTAACACCAAAACAGGGAAATACGTGATGTGGTTTCACCTCGAACCGAAAGGCGCTGGTTATACGGGCGCACGAAGCGGCGTGGCGGTGGCAGACAGCCCCAAAGGTCCGTTTACCTTTCTGCGCAGCGTCCGTCCCGATGCCGGACACTGGCCTGCCAACTATCCCGAAGATTTGCGCGAAAGCCCCACACGCGCCGAAGGACAACGGTTTTCCGGCGGCAATCTGCCGATGCACCCCGATTCGCTGAATCTCGTCAAACGCGATTTCGAAGGAGGACAAATGGCACGCGACATGACCCTTTTTGTCGACGACGACGGGAAGGCATACCATATTTTTGCTTCCGAAGAAAACAGCACCCTGCACATTTCTCTGCTGACGGACGACTATCTGGATCACAGCGGCACGTATTACCGTTTTTTTGAAGGACGTTTCATGGAAGCGCCGGCGATGTTCAAGAACGGCGACGATTATTACCTGATTATGTCGGGGTGCACCGGCTGGGCGCCCAATGCCGGACGTGCTGCCGTTGCGCCTTCCGTCTTCGGGCCATGGGAAGAACTGCAAAATCCGTTTACAGGCCGTGAAGCCGAAGTATCGTTCCGTTCACAGAGTACATACGTCGTTCAGGCGCCCGGACAAAAAAATCAGTTCATTTACATGGGCGACCGCTGGCAGCCCGAAAATGCCATCGACGGGCGTTACATCTGGCTTCCCATCCGCTTCGACGGCAAACAACCCGTCATCGAATGGCGAGATGAGTGGTCCTGCCGGGAACATTTACCGGAATAACGGTGCGATTTTTCGGAGGTTACCGGACTTTGCCGTTTTTCTTTGCGGGTTTTCACTTCACAGAACCGAACGGTTTTTTTGACACATTCAAAAGCTACCGGAACACGCAATGCTTCCGGCGCTGTAAACGACTGTGTATGATAAAAAGCCGTCAATAAATTGATGCCTTTCATTACGGCCCTTACTGTGATTCCAATGCCAACTGATACGGTCGTTTTCATCCGTGCAGGGTTTGCTCACTATCGTGTCGTCAAAGATCAGGCAAACCTCTTCCGTTTCGTATTCCCGTACAAGGGACTTTATCTCCTGCCATAAATCCATTTCTTTTTTCATCTCGCGAAGTTAATGTTTTTTCTTTGTGCGTAACATGAGGTAGTAAACAACAGAAATATGACAATAACAAGATTTTTTCGATTTTTATTACTGTCCGCTTTTTTATGTCCTCTTTATGGACAAAGCAGAGAATCATTCCTTTATCCCGTGTAAAAGACTATGTGAATCGGTTTAACAACACGGATGATGAACTCACCGTTCAACTGATTCCGAACAGCGAGGTGGCGGAATATCTTTCGGAATACCTAAAAAAACATAACACCATTATTTTTCTCGCGGAAATATTTTTTTACGCGAAAAAAATGTATCTTTGTTGCGTTTATCACATAAATATTAAAAGAAACATAACTTATGAATTTTCTCTTAACAACAGGCGTCGCCAAAAATTTTTATCTAAGCCTCCCAACCGACGGAAGATTTAGAGAGAGAGAGAGAGAGAGAGAGAGAGAGAGAGAGAGAGAGAGAGAGGCAGGCGTATAATATAATCCATACATATTGTACATATGTATACGCGCACACTCGCGCATACACTAAAACCAGCAAAAACAAATCATTTAAATCATATATTTTCTTCGTTGTTTTTATCGTACTGAATGGCGGAAGGGGAATTCTTTATTCACAAAAACATCATCAAACAGGTATTGCCGGTGTGGATTTTCATCGCCGGCCGGACTGTATCGTAGCGTTACGGGAGGAGCACGTCCTGTGCAATCCTCCATTTTTATGAAGATAAGAACGGACGCCGCAATTTGAAGACGCCATTGCAAATATATCTTCAGGAAGATATATTATTGCATGGTACAAATTGTATAATGCGATGGATAAGTTCCAATTTATTTCTATTTGAATCTTAATTTTAAACGTCAAATTTTAATTTATGACATTTATCATGAAAAAAATGCGAAAACGCAAAACAGAAAAAAGATGTTATGGATTTCTACCGTCAGTAAAGCTGTTCGTACTTTTATTGGCCGTCTCGTTTGGGGTTTGCAGAGCTGAAAATCCTCATCATAAAGAAATCCGGTTAACAGAAAATGAAGCAGTAACGGCTACTGATATTCAAGGAGTAAACCAGTCAAGGAAAACGGTCAAAGGTGTTATCCGGGATGAGTTCGGGGATATTGTAGCCGGAGCTGCCATAACCGTTGACGGCAGTACCAGGGGAGTAACAACGGATATCGACGGCAGTTACTCCATAGAGGTCGGCAGCAACGAAAAATTAGTAATATCCTACATCGGAATGGAAAGCCAGACAATTCTTGTGGGTGATCAGACGGTTATCAACGTCGTACTCAAGGAAAAGACCAGTGAGTTGGACGAAGTGACGGTCGTGGCATTCGCTAAACAGAAGAAAGAGAGCGTGATTTCGTCAATACAGAGCGTCAATACTAAGGATTTGGTTATACCGAGCAGTAATCTCACTACTGCTTTTGCAGGACGTATTGCAGGAATGATATCCTATCAGACCAGCGGCGAGCCGGGATACGACAACGCTAATTTCTTTATTCGAGGCATCACTACTTTCGGCGCAGGAAAAGTCGACCCGTTGATACTGATTGACAACGTGGAAGTCAGTACATCGGACCTGGCAAAATTTCACCCCGATGATATTGCAAGTTTCTCAATTCTGAAGGATGCTACTGCTACCGCATTATATGGAGCGCGGGGCGCTAATGGCGTTATTCTGGTAACGACCAAAGAGGGGAAAGAAGGAGTGGCAAAAGTGTCGTTCCGACTGGAAAATTCTTTTTCGCAACCTACTGCGAGTATCAAAATGGCAGATCCCATTACTTATATGGAACTCGCCAACGAGGCATATGCTACTCGCAGTCTCTTGACGCCCGTTCCATATTCCCGGCGTCAGATTGAAGCAACGAGTAATCCCGACAGAAATCAGTATGTGTATCCTGCTGTGGACTGGATGGATATGCTGACCCGAGAAACCGCCGTCAATCAGCGTGCCAACTTGAGTATTTCGGGTGGAGGGCAGGTAGCCAGGTATTATATCGCCGGTTCGATTACGCAGGACAACGGGATACTGAATGTGGACAAACGTAACAATTTCAATACAAATGTCAACTACAAAAAGTATCTGATTCGTTCCAACATCAACATCAACCTGACCAAAACGACTGAAGCCGTGATTCGTGTTCACGGTAATTTTGATGATTACACAGGCCCGATGACCGGCGGAAGCGCAATGTATCAAAAGATGTTGCAGGTTAGTCCGGTACGTTTTCCCGCCTATTTCGAACCGGATGAAATGTATAGAGGCGCGGGTCATATTTTGTTCGGCGGTTACGGAACGGGGAATTATTTGAATCCTTACGCCGAATTAGTGAAAGGTTATAAACAGGAGAGTAACAGCACGATGATGGCTCAAATGGAAGTGAACCAGAATTTGGATAATTTATTGACCGGATTACGGGCGCGAGTATTGGGGAACACCACGCGGAAGGCGGCTTTTGACCTCAACCGTGCATATTCTCCGTTTTATTACGAAGTGGGATCATACGACAGGGTGAATGACACATACAGGCTAATGGAGTTGAATCCGACTTCGGGAACGGAGGACATCCGTTACGGTGGCGGCGGCAGAACGGTCAACAGTTCATTTTATGGAGAAGCTTCGCTTATCTACAATCGTACATTTGTCGAAAAACATATCGTCAGCGGTATGCTGGTGGGGATTATAAGCAATTATCTCTCGGCTAATGTCGATACCAATAATACCAATCTTGTTATGGCTTCGCTGCCGGCTCGAAATCTGGGTTTATCTGGACGATTTACATACGGTTACGACAATCGTTATTTCTCCGAATTTAATTTCGGTTACAACGGATCCGAAAAATTTGATAAAGGACATCGCTGGGGATTCTTTCCTTCGTTTGGTTTGGCATGGAACGTGTCGAACGAAGCCTTTTGGACAGGAAACCTTAAAGATGTGATTTCTAAATTAAAGTTGCGGGGAACTTATGGTTTGGTAGGTAATGATGAAATCAGCAGTACCCGTTTCTTCTACATTTCGGAAGTGCAACTTGGCGGAGGCGACAATTTTGTTACCGGAGCTAATTTTAACGGTATCAGTCGGAACGGCGTGAAAATAAATAATTATGCCAATCCGAATATAGGATGGGAAACTGCATATAAAACGAATTTAGGTATAGAACTTGCTTTATTAAAAGACAAAATAGAAATTCAGGCAGACCTGTTTCAGGAATATCGAAAAAACATTCTTCAGAGTCGGGCCGATATTCCCAATGAGATCGGCCTGTGGGCTACTCCGCAGGCAAACGTAGGCGAGGCGAAAGGCAAGGGAATCGATATATCCGTCGATTACAATCACAGTCTAACCCACGAGGCTTGGTTGGTTGGGAGAGCCAATTTTACATATGCGCGTTCTACTTACGAATATTATGAAGAACCGGATTACGAATTGCAGGGAATGTCATGGCGCTCAAGAAAAAACCATGCCGTGTCGCAACAATGGGGATATGTAGCCGAACGCCTGTTTATCGACGAAGAAGAAATACTCGATTCACCGCGTCAGGATTTCAGTGAATATCTGGCAGGCGATATTAAATACAAAGATATTGACGGAGATGGCGTTATTAACGAGCGGGATATGGTTCCGATAGGTTATCCCACTACTCCCGAAATCAATTACGGATTCGGATTGTCGGCAGGTTACAAAAATCTTGATGTCTCGATATTTTTTCAAGGTTCGGCACGTTCGTCTTTCTGGATAGACTATGCCGCCATGTCACCCTTCTACAGCAGAGTTCCTCAGTATGAAACACAGATTCATGAAACAGGACTGGCAAAGTTCATAGCAGACGACTACTGGTCTGAATTGTCGCCGAATCCTTATGCCGGCTGGCCCCGCTTATCAAGCTATCCAATAGGCAACAATAATCAGCGCAATACCTGGTTTATGTATGACAAGTCTTTTCTACGTTTAAAAAGCGCCGAGATAGGCTATGCTTTGCCGAAAAAGTTGAACAATTATCTGCGCCTGTCGTCATGCCGAATCTATCTTAGTGGAACAAATTTGCTGTTGTTCAGCAAATTCAAACTCTGGGACGTGGAAATGGGCGGCAATGGACTTGGATATCCTCTGCAAAGAGTGTTTAACATGGGTATAAATCTTACATTTTAATGAAATTTCCAAATAATAAGAGTATGAAAAAAAATATTTTTATATTTATCACATTTTCGATACTGACAGTTTCCTGCACCGATTATCTTGATGTAATGCCCGATAATATTACAACAGTCGATCATGCTTTCAAATCACGTTATCAGGCGGAAGGTTTTCTGTACGGACTTTTTGCTTCTCTTCCCGAGTTTGCTAATCCCGGATCGAATCCCGCGATGATGGGTGGAGATGAAATATGGTTTAGCGTTGATGGACAGGGATTGAGCAATACGCTCTGGTACATTCCTCAAGGCGGTCAGGGGACGAATGCTCCATTAGCAAATTATTGGGCGTCGCGTCAGACGTCCTACAGTCTGAATGGAGGTAAACCATTGTTTACTGCGCTGAGAGATTGTAATATCTTTCTTGAAAATATCCATCTCCCTTTTGACCTTACGGAAGATGAGCGTATTCGCTGGACAGGCGAAGCGCTGTTTTTGAAAGCTTTTTATCATTTCTGGCTGTTTCGCATGTATGGGCCTGTACCTCTGATGAAAGAAAATGTTGAGATTAGCGCTGTACAAAACGAAGTGCGTCCATATAGAGAGCCGGTGGACGATGTAGTCGATTACATTGTTTCGCTGCTTGATTCGGCGACGGTAAGATTGCCTTTAAACATCGAAGATGTAGTGAACGATATGGGACGACCAACCAAAGCGATAGCCCTTGCCGTAAAAGCGCAGGTTTTGACTTTGGCGGCAAGCCCCCTGTTCAACGGTACGGAGGATGGTGGCGCCAATCCGGACTATCTCAATATAGTTGACAGACGCGACATTCATCTTTTCCCTCAAACTTACAGCGCCGAAAAATGGCAAAAAGCGGTACAAGCGTTAAAAGAAGCCATAGATATGGCAGATGCGGCAAAACATCAACTGTATGACTTTCGAATAACTAATGCAAATCTGATAGCGGGTTTGAATGAAAAAACCATCCTGGCGATGCAGGTAAGAGGAGCAGCTACCGAAAGATGGAATGATGAAATCATCTGGGGCGATTCAAGGTCGAACACAGACGCTTTGCAGCGCTCATGTCAGCCACTGTTTGCCGAACTGCAGGCAGCCGGAGGAGTAAGGGCTAATTATGCTCCTACACAAAGAATTGTAGAACAATTTTATACAAAGAACGGCGTACCCATAGAAGAAGACAAAGAATGGGCGAACGTCAATCCTTTGGAAATTACAACGGCAACAGATGACGATAAATTCTATATCCAGCAGGGCTATCGTACATTCAAACTTTATTTTGACCGTGAAGCTCGCTTCTACGGTTCCGTCATATTTGCCGGGGGGACACTGTATGGCAATGCCAGAACTGCGGCGGACGACAATCTTTGGGTAACAAACTTCAGACAGACGCCAAGCAGTATTCTGGGAAGTTTTCAAAGAGCTTCCATTACAGGATATTTATGCAAGAAGTTGCTTAATTTTAGATCGTCGGTACCTCTTACCAGCGATGCTTTTACACAGGAACGATACGCCTTTCCCATCATTCGTCTGGCAGATCTGTACTTGATGTATGCCGAAGCATTGAACGAAGTCAATGGCCCAAATGCCGAAGTATATAAGTATATTGATGCGGTAAGACATCGTACCGGATTAGGCGGCGTGGTAGAGAGTTGGCGCGATCATGCGCTCGACCCGTCCAAACCTTTGACAAAAGCGGGAATGAGGGATATCATACGTCGTGAACGTCTCAATGAACTTGCTTTTGAAGGTAGCCGCTTCTGGGATCTGAAACGCTGGAAACTTGCCGAAACATATTTTAATGGCAAACCCATACGCGGCATTATAGCCGATGAAGATGGAAATATTTCCGTCAACGAAATATTCCGGTTGGAGTATAGCACAAAAGATTATTTGTGGCCAATCAAGGTAAGCAATTTGGCAAGCAATCCTAATCTGGTGCAAAATCCCGGATGGTAGTTACTAAGAGTTGATGATTTATAAAAAAATAGACTATTATCATGAAACGTAAAAATATATTTGAAAAAATGAAAATCATTGTGTGTTTTCTGATTGTTTTGCCGGTAATATTTTTATGCTCGTGCGAACAGGTGAAGGACTGGCACGATCCGGCAGATAGCGACGCTCCCGCACCTGTAACAAATCCGCAGGTCGAAAATCTGAACGGCGGAGCTAAAATTACCTACATTCTGCCTGCTGATAAAGACCTGCTGGGAGTGAAAGCGGTATATTCGCTTGACGACGGCAAAGAAAGGGAATCTTTCGCTTCGGCTTCCAGAGATTCCATTATACTCGAAGGTTATGGAACTACCGGACAATATACGGTAACGCTCTATGCCATGGATAAAAGCAGAAACGAATCGGAGCCTGTATACGTAATTATCGAACCCATGGCGCCGCCGGTCGATCTGCTCCGGCAAACGTTGACTGTGCAACAGGCGTTCAGCGGCGTTTTCCTTAGTTGGGAAAATATCTTTGAGAAGGAAATGGCTATTACACTGTATGCCGCCGATTCAACCGGATTCCTGCAATATTCCGACACTTATTATACGAATGCCAAAAGCGGCAGCACAACATTCCGGGGATTCGACGATACGGAACGGGATTTCAGGATCGAAATTCGCGACCGCTGGAATAATTATGCCATTCCTTTCGATACGGTAATTATACCGCTTAAAGAAGTGGAGATTTTCGGACGTGAAAACGGCCTGACTATTTGGGGTATGTATGGAAATGACAATGAACTGTATAAATATATGGGAAACATTCCATGCCCAAGCACTTATTGGGAAAGATTTACCGACGGTGTAGGTTATGGCGCTTATTATCAGCTGATAAACTGGAGTACTAATTTTTTTACGGGTGTTGAGCAAATGTTATTTATTCCGTATTACATCACTATCGACATGAAAAAAACGGCATCCTACAGCCGCTTCAAATGGTGGCAGGGAAACAGAAGTCCGATAGGTTCGGCATCTATTCCCATTGTATTTTCACTATGGGGGACTAATAATCCGAAGCCGGTGGATCTGGCGGCTGGCCAAATAGTAAATCTCCAATACTGGACCGAATGGAAAACCGTAGCAGGAGTTGAAGTGAACGGAACAGGAGAATGGATGAACGACTGGGAAAAATTAGGCGAATACAGACTGGTATATCCTTCCGGAATGACTAAGTATGTCGCAGGACAGGTAACAGCCGATGACCAGCTTTTTATTCAAAACGGATTCGATTTTGACGTCGATCCTGCCATGACATCCAAGCCGTTCCGCTATCTGCGATTTCGGGTCGAAGAATCTAATAGCAACGAACAGTGGATGCTCTCAGAACTTCAGTTTTTCGGTAATTTTGTGGAAGAATGAGCGATTCTCAAACAGGTTTTTAAAACCAGGTAAGTTTCTATCTATAAACTTACCGTAAAGCCAAAGAGGAACAAAAATAGGACAAACTTCTTAAATTCAGTAATTTATAGAAGTTTGTCTTTATTTTATGTTAATTTTGGTTATGTATAATTATAGCATACTTATCCCAAAATGTCTACTAGGATATAACGAGCTGATAATGAGTGTTTGTTCTAATGGACTCCATTAGAAAATAAAACTTGCAATATACTGTTAATCAATCAAGAACAATACATTAATGCTGTTCAAAACAGCATTTTTAAAATGAATTTGTTCTAAAACCAAGACCTTCCAAATACATGGATAAAGCTATGCGTTTGACTTCAACCGCCTTTACATTCGATTTGATTGATACGGTATAACGATAATTGCATGTTTTGTATTTGTATCGTTACCTACCGCGAATCTTACAGTCTTTTACATCATGACTACTTTTACTTTTGGGACAATCCGGAATTCAACTTTCTTTCTTGTCGCAAAAGTACAATATCTATCTGATACTAACAACATCTATCCCTATGGATTTGGCTTATATTTATCAGTTATTTCGAAAACCGGTCTGTTTCCAATGAGCCGCTTTTTGCTTTATCTTCGACCTTTTCGCCACCTCTCAGTTTAAAAATAAACGAGAGTTGAACAAACCGGCTGTTACGATGAAAATGTTCGCGGCCGTAATTATCGCCGAAATACAGTTCGCTAAAAGTTTTGTTCGAATTAAAAATATCATGTACGTTCAGCGATAATGACCAGTTGTCTTTTGGAGAATTATAGTATGCTCCAGCATTCATTAACCAGCGAGTATGGAAGATATAAACAAGATTGTTGTATTTCGGGTAGAGATAATAATAGCAGTTGACCCCTAACTGTTTTGTTATTTGATAATTACCTGATGCGGTTAGAATGCCTCGCCAATAATCACTTTTCCCTTGTCGAAATTCAAATCCGTTCTTCGGGTTTTTATACAGTACATGCTGTATATGTCCTCCTGCCTGTCCGGACAGTTTATCCGACAACAGTTTATAATAGATATTCCCTCCTGCGTAACCTCTACTGTAATCGGCAATGTTATGATATGCATATTCTGTGATAAGCGGGTCAACGGAACTGTTTCTTATCACAAGACCTCTTAAATTAGAAGCAGATTCATATCCCATAAAGATGTTTATGAATTGATAAAATAAATTTCTCCATTCTAAAGTATGCGCTATTGTCGGCTTCTGTTCCGGATTACCTTTGGTATAGGAATATTGATTGGAATAACGTATTGCGGGTAACATCAACTCATAATCGGGCCGTG
Source organism: Tannerella sp. (assembly GCA_031283785.1). The sequence goes on from JAITBC010000355.1 coordinate 24,417, forward strand.
TAATAGAAGAGCCGAGCGACAATGATGATTGAAAACTTTGGAATTTACTATTGTACGAGACTGTCAAATAGGGGAATAAATTCGTATACGAATCTGTGATTTTTTCATTAAACGTTTTGAAATCAAGAAAATAATAAGTGTGTTCGGCCCGTAATGAAGCGCTTGCCGACCATTGCGTGTTAAATGTACAGTTTAGTTTTGTGTAAC
>JAITBC010000457.1 GCA_031283785.1 Tannerella sp.
ACCGGTTTCATCACTGTCCGTATTCTCATCGCCGCCTCGCTGTCATCGTCTCGCGAGATAGCGGCTTCGACATCGGTACGTGTCTCGTCATACTTTTCGCCCTGTGGATTATACACACAGTATCCTGCATCTTCGAGCGTCTGCATCATACGTTGATGCAGGCGGATTGCGGCTTTATCCGTCGATTTTGTTACCCATTTCTGTTCCATCTCAAAGAGCAGATTGCACATTCGTATCCATAACTGTTCTTCTTCTCTGTTCATCTTTGTATTGTATCTATTATTTTTACTGTATCGTTTTTGTACCGTAGCAGGCTGTCGGTCGCCGCGCTGCCGGTTTTCAGTATCGAATCAGGCGACGACGGGCTTTGCTGCATTTCCGTCTCTGCCGTTTGCCGCAGGCTGTCGATCGCCACGCCGTCGATTTTCAGTATCGAATCGGATGCCAACATGATTCGCGTCATTCTTTCCTTTTTTGTTTGCCGCAAGCTGTCGATCGCCACGCTGTCGTTTTTCAGTATCGAACTGGACGCCGGCGGGATTTGCTGCATTCCATGCACTTCCAGGAGCTGCCGCACACTGTCGACTATTTGGCGCAGACTGTCTCCACGCTTTTTCGCGGCGGACGAAAGCACAATGTTGTCGGGAATTATGATTTTCGGAATGTTGTAGGGAGGTGGAACGGTAATTTTATATTTCGGAATGTTATATTTCGGAATATTACGGTTAGAGTTGCTTCCGATGATTCCTTCGGAGGAAAGCCAGACAATTAGCGCTATCACAAGAATAATAAAAACAATATAAAAAATGAATTCCATACAGCCCTGTATTATGTTAGACGAAGACGAGGATGGTTTAATGTCGTTGATATAATTGGTATCAACGATATTTTTATAAATCCATGTGCCGGGCAAACCTTCGACTGTTATAGGGAATAGCGCGAAACTTTTTACTGCGGCATAATTTTTTTCGCATTTTTCTTTCAGTCCGGGATACAAATCCAAATTCAGCAGATTGTGAAAAATTACAGCATTCCTTGTATCGGGCATATCGCATGCTATATTGTGCAGCAGACGGGTATATTCGCTTGTTTCGTCGTAAAACAGATATTCGGGTTTCAGTGCAAGCAGTTGCAGGAAGCTTACACAGCCCAGATGCTTGATAGATTTTGCCTGCCCGTTATAATCGAAAGATTCGAGATACAACTCAAGATACGAAGATGCTTTGAGCATCTGTTTCCTCACAGGTTCCCATGCTTCCGTCTCAAAGTCTTTGTCCATCCGAATACATTCACGAAGTAACAGGACAATATTCTGCACCGTTTCTTTTTCGACAGCCTGTTCCAACGCCATTGCAAAGGCAGCGGCAAAATACGGCGCCAGCCATACCTGAAAATCGGCTTCGTCGTAAATTTCCTGCTTAATGAAATGGCGGTACTGCGCATAGGTGCCTGTCTCAAGAAATTGCAGCAGCGATTTGTCGGTCCACACCGCCAGATGATAATGCATGCAAGTGTCTGCAAGTATATTCTCAAAGCTCTTGATGATTTCGTCTTTGGAATACGGACGTCCGTTAATGTTAATCAACGTTTCTCCCAATGCTTCCAGCTCGGCTAAACGCTGCCGTTTTGCCGAAAGAATGTCTTCACGAACAGGTATCCTGTCCGATTCCCACGACATTAGCATAAACGGTGATATATAGACAAGTTGGTTCATCGTATCTGTATTTTATTGTTCGCGGATGTGAGATTAGATGTGAAATTAATAGTGTAACAATACCTGCATAGATTTTTTATCGTACGGTATTTGCTTTCTAACTTTTCCGTTAATTCACTTACGGAATTTACATTTGCAATTTCTACTTTCATTTGATTTTACTATTAATATTTTATTTCACAACGCTTCCGTGTACCTGATACGGAGATTTCGCGCCTTTCTTTATACCAAAATTCTTCAATGGTTGTTTTGTTTTAAATAAGGTAGAAATAAGGTTTTGGTACACCGCAACATTATCTCCGCTCGGATGTGATTTGTCACCTCAGCCTCGCATACAACCTGTCCTGATAACAGAAAACTGTCGCCGGTCTCCATTATTCCCTTGCTACTAAGGTTTTTTGATTGCCGTTTCATACCTGTTTTTTCGCCAAGTTGTTATTGTAAAACATTTCATTCTCCGTAACATCCTCCAGAACTTTGATGAAAGGCGGGAAAATGACGTCTTCGTGATTCGCTGCGCCTTCGATTTCGAGTATGGCAAAGGGTAAGGCGGGATTTACGAATGTATCCAGCTCGAAATATTGATTTTGCCAGACAAAACAGCGTCGCCGCTTGTGAACGGTGATACGTTCGGGATCGGCATGTTGCAGGAGTCGGATATATTCCGAAGGCGGGATACGCTTTTCGGTTTCTATACGGCTGTTGCCGGACAATGCCTTTTTGACGGTCAGGAAATAGATGTAGTGACCGTTATGTCCGCGTTTACGTATCCTTACTTCTTCGCCGTCGCCTGCAAGCAGATAAGTCTGAAAAATCTCGTTTTCGACACTGTCGTCGGAAAAATTGCCGGCGGGCAGTTCGACACGGTATTTGCGTTCAGTCTCTACGGGTTCGGGAACGCCAAGCACGGCGGCAACTTCGGCAAGCACGCGGTTGATTTTCGTATCGAAGCTGTCGCCGTTGTCAATCACGCGCAGATGCGGATGTCCCGTCCATGCACGGATAAGTCTGTCGTCCAGAGCAGCCGCCTGTTCGAGGCTTTCGGTGCGGGCGGCATTGTTTGCCGACGAGTAGAACAATTCGGCGCCTTTGGCAGCTGTAACGAGATGCAGCACGGCGTCATAACGTTTGTCGCGCGCCTGTACCTCCGACATGTTCATCTCGTCCAGCAAAGCCTGCCATATATCATCGGACATGTAAGCCGACATATCCATCAGTCCGCGGTCGCATATCAGAATAGCCGGTTTACCCGCTTTGACCGCCATTTCTTCAAACCGTTCTTCCATCTGCATCTGAAACAGTAGCAGCGCTTTTTCCGCCGCGTAGAAATACTCGCTATTGCCGGTACGCAGGTTTACTCCCGCCTGATAGAACAGCGTAGCCGATTCGGGCAAGGCGTAAACCTGATAGCCCATGTCCGAAAACCGGTCGATAATCTTCGACAGAGCGGTAGTTTTTCCGGCACAGGGTCCGCCGGTGAGGACAATTTTGGTGATGTTGTTTTGCATAACTGTCTATTTTAGCGATTCTGTCACCTCAGTTTTATCACGTGAGGCTGCTGCCTTGCATACACTCTGTCCTGATAACCGAAAACTGTCGCCGGTCTCCATTATTCCCCTGCTACTAAGGTTTTGCAGATTCACCCCGTTTTTGAAATGGTTGCCGGTCTCCATTATTCCTTTGCTACTAAGGTTTTTTAATTGTCGTTTCATGTTATTTATCTTTAAAATCATATTCATCATAAATCATCTCAACCATATCCAACGAATCGCCTCCCATATCATTGGTGAAATCCATCTTTCCCGTAATCCCGTCAGGCGATATACCCAACAATCCGGAAGTAATCGAACATACTTTCTTCA
>JAITBC010000121.1 GCA_031283785.1 Tannerella sp.
CGGCCATCGCCATTTGCTTTTCAGCTTCCAGTCCGATAATGGTTTGATGCAGACTTACATGGTTCAAAACGCTTCCCAAGGTGTATTTGCAATTGGGCGTTTGCATGGCCAGTTCGATGGCTTCCGAAATGGCGGTGCCCAGACTGCCTTGATAGGTGGGATGGTCGGTCAGAATTTGCCGTCCTGCCCGGGTGGACATGCTGGGCGAAGCAATGACTTGCGCTCCCCACGTTTGCATCAATGAACGGCGGTATGGTTTTTGTTCGTAACTGATTTTCACCATATAAACGGCCAGTTCCAGTCCGAATATTTTAGCGGCGAACGACAGGGCGGTTCCCCATTGTCCGGCGCCGGTTTCGGTAGTGATATTCGTAACTCCTTGTTGTTTGCAGTAATACGCCTGTGCCAGCGCCGAGTTGAGTTTGTGCGAACCCACCGGACTGACGCTTTCGTTCTTGAAATAAATGTGCGCCGGCGTATCCAACGCTTTTTCCAGTCCGTACGCCCGGACTAATGGGGTAGAGCGGTAGATTTTGTATTTTTCGACGACATCTTCCGGAATATCGATCCACCGGTCGGTCTGGTTCAATTCCTGCCGCGCCAGTTCTTCGGCAAAGAGCGGAAACAGATCTTCGGGTTTGAGCGGTTCTTTAGTACCGGGATTGAGAATCGGCATCGGTTTGTTGTTCATGTCTGCTACAACATTGTACCATTGGGTAGGAATGTCCTGTTCGTTCAGGATAATTTTTTTTGTCTTTGTCATACAATTAGAAAGATAATTAAATTGTTATGTATAAATTTTCCGTTATGAATGGGAAATCCCATCCGCCTGATTATTTGATAACCGGCCGGCGACAAAAGTAGGAAGAATTTTTGAAAAAGGCGGCGTGTAGCGAAACAGAAATCGCCATTACGGTAAAAAAGCGATTATATTATTGGTTACATTCAAAAGATTTTTTATCTTTGCACCGCCATTCGCAAGAATGAGACGAACAGAAGTCTGGAAGTGTGGGTGAGTGGCTGAAACCAACAGTTTGCTAAACTGTCGTACGGGTAACCGTACCACGCGTTCGAATCGCGTCGCTTCCGCTCTCACGAAGTAAAGATTTGGGTAAGTCCTATACGGTCAGCTCCCTTCGAATTCCCCCAGGGCGTGATTGCAGCAAGGGTAGTTGGTTGTAGCGGCGCGATATAGTAAGCTTACCCATTTTTATTTTCCATCGTTATTCCTGATAAAATCCGTCTTTATCTTTGCCGAAATTTCCTTCGGGCGTTTCGACAACGACGTAATACAGCGGACGAGTTATCGTCTGTTCCGCCAAAAAGGCGACAGCGTCGGCTTTGCATGGCGCATTATACACTATCCAGACACTTGTAGCATCGCGGTTTTCGCGGACGAACTTTGCGTTTTTTGCATTTCCGGCGACAGTCGGCGTCGTTTTACCGACACGCTCTTCCGGTTTCAGGTCATTTTTTCTTTTACCGTTATGCTTAGTGAAAATTTCATTCGTTATTTCCCAGAGATTGAGCGTGAAATCGGCGCCTGCGACAAATGCGTCGTATTCGCCGGTAAACACTCCGTTGTTGGTGACGGCGAAATAACCGAATCGGAACAGTTCGTCGCAGACAATCTTTCCGGAGTCGGCGGCAAGGTGAATGAAAGGCAAGTCCAGCATGGCGTTTTTTGCGTCGTCCGCATTCGTGAAAACGTAATACGTAAACGGGTCTTTTCGAGCCGACTGCATTCGTTCGCCCAGCCAGTATGCCATCGACTGCTGCATTGTCTCGACACGCATCCCGCGATTGTCGCGTTCATAATAGGTTTTTTCCGTCGAACTTTTTTGCGTCGCTGTGGCGGCAGGTTGCGGTTGTGTAGCCGTCTGGTTTTGCGGTTGAGCTGTCGTTTCTTCCATGTCCTTTTTACGCGGCATAAATAAGCCTGCAAGTAAAATTAATGAAATAGGATACAGCTGTATTAAAGATAAGACTTTCGATACAGCGGGTCTGTTAATATCCATACCCTCCCATGATATATTTAGGATTACATCATTCATTATTGTAATACATACTATTACTGTCAGTATGACGGAAGCCGTTTTGAGTAACTTTCTGTTTGACATTGCCAATGTAACTGCAAAAAATAAAATCACAATGTTCTGTAACAAATACGGGAGATTGTCGATAGCAAAATAACTGATAGTATTCCAGATCAACAAGAAAGAAATAATCGCTCCATAAAATATCAGCGGCACAGATATTCGACTCCGTATTTTATCTACCGACCTGTACGAGCGGCTTTGAAATAGCATAATTCCTGTCATCAATAACAATAATGACGAAACAATATATGCTATGTTGTGTGGGATGTTTATTACATGGAACGATGAAACGAACATAATATTTATTGACAGCAACCAGCAGGCCGCAATAATAATGGTTATTGCTACGCTTGTTATTTGGGCTTTTTTGTCCGGTTTTTGCGGCGATATTTTCGGATTCGTCCCGTACAGGTTGTCGCCATTCTGACTGTCCTGAAGCAGCAACACAAGCATCCAGATGCTGCCGGCAACAGGTATCAGGTTAATCAATATCCACCAACCGCTTCTGCCTGTGTCTTGCAGCCGTCGCACGGTAACGGCTAAAAACGGCAGAACCATGGCGAAAATAAGCGTCAGATAACAGATCATGGCCGGTTGCCGAAATTCCCGTATTACCGATATAAAACTGTCTATAATTATGGCCGTTATCATAAAAATAAAATAAAACAGCACAAACATCCAGTATTCTTTTCTTCGCGCTCTTCCGCTGAAATCAGCGTATTGTCTTAAACATTTTAAATACCATTTCATATTCTTTTTTTTATGCTCCTGTGTTGGAGCGGTTTATAATTTCATTAATTCTTTTTTTCTTACTGTCCGAACTATGATTTTCTGCGACCCGTGATGATTCGTTTGATTCATCGCGGCAGTCGCAAAAATCGGACAAATTACGGTTCGGGCTTTCGCCCTGCGCAGTCCGGAAACTGCGCCGAACAGGAAATATATTTTTATTCTTTCATAAAATACTTACCAATCGGATAAAAAATTATTGAACCGAATAAATAAGAAAACAATGCATAAACAGTTGTTTTTGCTACGAGAGAAAATAAATAATTTGCATCAGGTCCGTATGTCTGTTTCCCTGTAACCATCATGTGTATGGTGGTAGTTTTATCCCAACTTGCCGTATCTTGAGCATTACCCAAAAAAGCACATCCCAAACAGCACACCCAAAATATAGTTTCCCAAAAATTACCTGCAGCAGACTTCTTTTTTGAATATATACGCCATATTACAACAGGAATAGCAAGAATTGCTATCTTTATCCAATCATAAGCGCGTTTTTTTCCTTCGTCATCAATGTTGTGGAAAGAAAATAACTCTCCGAAAAAATCACTTTCTACTAACAAACTTGCGCCATTTGCTTTCAATAAATTCTTAATTTCGGTATGACCTTTTTCTAATGCAAACATCAATGCCGTCCAACCGCTTTCAGAGGCAGCGTTCACATCCGCTCCTTTTTCTATCAACAGTTTCGCCGTTTCGGTATGACCGTTGTTTGATGCAACCATCAATGCCGTCCAGCCGTTCTTCTCGGCAGCGTTCACCTTCGCGCCTTTTTCGAGCAAAAGTTTCGCAATTTCGGTGTTGCCGTTGAATGATGCCTTCATCAATGCCGTCTCGCCGTACTCATTGGCAGCATTCACCTTCGCACCTTTTTCGAGCAAAAGTTTCGCAATTTCGGTGTTGCCGTTGAATGATGCCTTCATCAATGCCGTCTCGCCGTACTCATCGGCAGCATTCACCTTCGCACCTTTTTTCAGCAGTTCCTTTACCTGCTTTACATCTCCTCCCTTTGCCGCATCAATTAATTCTGACGGAGATACCGTTTCACCGGGCTTCTGTTGTGTCTGATTGCAGCCAAGCATCATACATACTGTTAACATTGTCGCCAATACAATTGATAATTTTTTAATCCCTGACCTCTTCATTTTACTTTACTTTTTTATGCCCCGTTTTCGGAGTGGTTTACAATACTTTTTATTAATTCATTTTTAATTCTTATCTGTTTTTACCCCGTTTGCGCCGTCCGAACTGTGATTTTCGTGACCCGTGATGATTGTTTCGATTCATCACAGCAGTCACAAAAATCTGACAAATCACAGTTCGGCTTTCACCCGTGCGCAGTCCGGAAACTGCGCCGGACAAGGTT
>JAITBC010000139.1 GCA_031283785.1 Tannerella sp.
GGATGGTTCATAAACCGTTTTAATCCCCTCTTGTTGAATTTTGTATGTTTCTACGGGAGTTTTACTTCCACGATTTTACTGTAATTGTAATGACTGCCCGGATTGTCGGCAAACGCTCCGACCCTTACGTAATACGTAGAGCCGGGAACGAGTCCGGTCAAGGTGGCCGAATACGTCTTTGAAATGATTTCGTCGTCGCTGACCGATTTTACCTCTATGTCGGATTTTTTTACAAATGTGTTTTTATCCACATAAGGCGTCTTGCCACACACAAAGGTGATGGTTTGGATTTTAGGTGCATTTGCCGAACGGGATACCTGCGTAGAGAGCGTGATTTCGCCTCCTGCACCCGGTACAACGTTAACGGACAGCCGTAGATACGGCGTCACCTTGACGTCCATGTTTTTTGTGCCGGATATATCTGTTTCGATCGGATCAAAAGCGGCAAAAGCGCCTTCGGCTGTAATTCTGTATTTACCCGCAAAGACGGATTTGTTCTCGAAAGAGCCATCCTGTTTCACCCAAAAATCGTACGGCTGGGGACTCCATTCATTCTTGTAAAATTCATAGATTCTGATTCGCGCTCCGTTTGGCGTCTGCGTTGGCATGGCTTCGTTCGTTTCCGAATCGAGTAACCGACCGGTCAGCGTCGCATTCGAAGCATCATAATTATCCAAACTGCATCCTGAAAAGCAGAATACACACAGGATCATCCACATCGGTACTGTCTTAAAAATTTTAGCTTGTATTTTCATCTGACATATAAATTAAAATCCCGGATTCTGTACCAAAATATCGTTTTGAGCAACGCCCGGAATGGGTTGATAATAATTTTTTTCCAAAAATGTTTTTGCCGAATTGAAAGTATTTGCTCCCTTTTCGAAGATATATTTTCCGGTTTTGTAGTCCAACCAAGGCAACAGAGCCGAGAACGTTGTGTTGTTCATCACCTCCGTTGCAATTCTCCAACGTACCAAATCCCAGTATCTCAAATTTTCGAAAGCGAGTTCAATCCTTCTTTCATGCCGGATATCCTCCAGCGTAATCGAAGTTTTTTGCAGTATACCTGCACGGGTTCTTATTGCATTCAGTTTCGGAAGGGCGTCGTCCGGGCGGTTGAGTTCCATCGCAGCTTCAGCATAGTTAAGTAGCGTTTCGCCGTAACGAAATACGAGAAAGTTGGTTGTGGAACGATTTTGGTCGAGGCGCAGATTAACCGGATCCAGATATTTTTTCAACAGGAAACCGGTACGGGTAGCATCACCCTGTATGGGCATTCCGTCTTTGCCGGCAAGGGAATAGGAGGGGTCTTCAGCGAATTTGTCCGAATAGGCAGCGGCAGGTACCTTTACGCCGTCACTGCCGATGATTCCCCTGCGAATAACGACAAAATCACCCTGCCACGGACAGTTGGGATACAGTATGCTGCCGAAGAATCGGGGATCCTTGCCTTCAAAAATGTCTTCCGGCCGGTCGTAATAAATCGACTGGCCGTCAACGTCGTTTGTCACCAATATTCCGGGTCGTCCGTCGATATATTCAAAGGCTTCCACCAGTTCCTGTGTGGGGCCGATGCCATCGCCATAACTGACTTTAAACGATTCGGGTGCGGTGTAATAGTCAAAACTGTGCCCTTTGTCTGCCGAATAAGCCTTGACAAAGATGGCTTCTTCATGCAGGGTTCTGTCCATGAACAGATTCTGGAAATTGGCTGCCCGGTCACTCGTATTCCTATCATACAGGCTGTAATTGCCCGAATTGATAATGGCTTCCGAGGCAGCCAGTGAAAGGCTGAAATAGCCGTTTGCCCTGTCGGCGGGAATCCCGACCAGTCCGTTTAACTGCATTCTGCCGTAGCGGGCAATGGAGCCAGCATACAGCATGGCACGGCTTTTCAGGGCATACGCGGCATATTTGGTTGCCCGGAACTGTTCGCTATTCGAGAGTTTTTCCGGAAGACCGGCAATGGCTCTGTCCAGATCTTCGGCAATGAAGTTAAAGGTTTCTTCCTCCGTACTGCGCGGCACTTTCAGGTCACTGATATTGCTGCCGTCATACTTCTGTGTTTCCTTAACCAGTGGAACGCCGCCGTAGCGTTTCGCCATCACAAAATAGTTGAACGCCCGCAGGAAATACGCTTCGGCCAGATACCTCTCTATCACTGACTGGCTAACGGAGGCATTTACAATTTTCTCGATAAATTCATTGATTACTCTTACTTTACTATATTCCCAATTCGCCAGATAAGTGTCTGGAAATGTCGGATTGTAAGGGATTCCCCAGGAATAGGCTCGTAATGATTCATCCGTATAATGCGAAAAGAAACCTTCCTGAGTCGTTTGCCATGCATGCGCTTCCATCTGTACATTGTCGTACATGTTAGCCAGATAGGCCTGAATAGCGCTTTCATTGTTCCACACATCCGCATCGGAAATAATATCCAGTGGTTTCCTGTCCAGAAAATCGTCCGTACAGGCGCTCAACGTCAGGCACAGGCCTGTTATTGTCACATATAAAAATTTACGTATCATGGTCTTTGTCCTTTAAAATGTAATATTTACTCCTATGTTCCATATCTTGATTGAAGGGTATCCAAATCCGGTACTGCTGGCTGCTTCAGGGTCTCCATACGGAAGATTGTCAAAGGTCAGTACATTATTACCGGATACGTATAACCTCAGATTGCTCATGCCGGCTTTGTAGATCCACTGTTTCGGCAGTGTGTATCCCAACTCGATGTTTTTTACCCTGAAATAATAAGAGTTGAGGTTGTAGAAGGTTGAAGTTCTCGTGTTGTTCACTTTTCCCGTAGCATATGTGGAAGGATATTTGCCAGGAATCCATTCCGAATTAGGGTCGAACGGATCTACCCGATGCCATCTGTCCATCAAGGCTTTCAAGGAAGTGCCGCTGTTGAATAGAGGATATGCTGCCGCATCCCTCATGTAACGGGAATATTGTGTAGCTCCCTGTATCAATACAGAAAAGTCAACCCCCTTCCAAGAGGCGGTAAGGTCTATGCCATAGTAAATTTCCGGCATATTGCTTCGGCCAATCGGCTGTACATCCAGATCGTTAATGACACCGTCGCCATTCAGATCTTCAAACTTCAGGTCACCGGGTAACAACGTTGTATTACCTGCTCCGTCCTGCACTGCCCAATTATTGATATCTTCCTGATTCTGGAATTGTCCGAGGCATACATACCCGTATTCAATATTGTTCCACCGGTCGCTCCGATTATTCCTCCAGTACAAGAATGAATTAATGGGTTCGTTCTGTTCGATATATCTGTTTTTGGAGCGGGTCATCGACATGTTCCCCTTGATGGAATACCGGAAATTCTGCACTTGGTTGTTGTGTCCCAGCGTTAGCTCAAATCCGCGGTAGTCGTCGCTGTTCAGGTTTTCCTGCGGCAGCGAAGTGCCGAAGGTATTGGGCAACGATTCGGTACGATAAGCAAGCAGCCCGTCGCGTTTACGGTAGAACACGTCCAGCGAGGCTTCCAGTAATCCGTGTTATTTTCAAATGACACTTTGTAAACATTACCAATAATTAAAACAACTGAATAAATTAAATAATTGTGTTCGTTGTGAATTTTCTTTTATCTTATCCGTGTTTAAAACCGTGAACGGTTACAAAATTTCAAGTAATTGTTTATTTAGGTTGCGTAATATTTCAGTAGAATTTTTGTTTTTTCCTAATTATTTTTTTAAGGAACAAAAGGAACGCTCTGGTTAAGAATCTATGATTGAAAAGACTCAAATTGGAATCTTTAATCTCCGATCTTAAACAACAACGTTCCTCATGTCTCTAACGTCCCTTCTGTCCCTAATGTCCCTTAAAAAACACCGCCAAATTGCTATTACTTCTTTTCTAGTTCTTGGATTTTTTGTCCGACTTCTTGTAAAATTTTAACGTCGATATCTCGGATTTTTCCGTTGTAATCGGGACCGACATTTATCGAAAAAATATTTCCGTATTTAACAGCGCCGAGATAATCGTCAAAAAGTTTTGTTGCGGGATAAACTAATTTATCGTGTTTCGGCAACGAATAGAACCACATCGCGCCGCCGCTATGAGCCGGCAAAATCGGATACGTAAATTCGGCGACTTTCCAATTATGCTTGTTATCTTTGACTTTATTCCAAGGTGTAGAAGAATTGTCATCAAGCGATCCCGGTTTTCCCATTTCTCCGAGTCTGATGTCGGCAGTCGATTGGTCGCCGTGATTGTATCCGATAAAACAATTCGGCTGAAGTTTTTTACACCATTCGGTTGTTTCATTATGATTTAATCCTCCAGTTCCGGCGGCGTGGTCGAACCAGATATATTCGATAGGTCCGTAATTTGTCAGTAGTTCTTTGAGTTGAGCTTTTTTCACTTCAGGATTATTCCCGCCGCAATATACTTTGCCATCGACAGCGCCTTTCCAAGTCCAATCGCCTTCCGAAAAATACAAAGCGAGCTTGATTCCATATTTATCGCACGACTTTTTCAACTCTGCGAGAACGTCTTTACCGAGCGGCGCGTTTGTTATTTTGCGTTCGGTCGTTTTGGTGTCCCAGAGACAAAAGCCGTCGTGATGTTTTGTCAGAAACAAAATGTAACCCATTTTTGCTTCTTTTGCGGTTTTTGCCCATTGGTCGGTATCGACGTTTGTCGCCGGAAAGAGTTTATCGTAATCTGTCCGAGTCGCGACATTTGTCGTCCATTCCTTACCGGAGAACGTGCTAAACGACCAACAGATAAACATTCCCCATCGCAAGTTTTTAAGCTCTTGCACTCGTTTTTCAGAAACAACATTTGGAGTTTGTTCCGTTGAAATTTTAGGTTCGTCTGCCTTTGAGATATTACAAGCAATAATACCGCAAAAGACAAAAAAACAAATTTGTCTAAAACATTTTTTCATCGTTTTGATTTTGGTTAGTTGTTAATTTTTTATACTCGCACGGATGCGGTGTATTTCAAAATAATCAAACAAACTACGCCTTTTGTAGGCGGCATCTATTCCTCCGTTGAATATCTCAGATGTAAACCAGGTGAATTGTTCATTGGGCAACCCTTTGGAAACAACGCTTTTGACTACGTTCGATCCGAATATGTAGCTGGCACTTCCCGGATAGTTGTAGCCGGTGAGATACTGGAAAGCAGCCACACGGTCATCTCCTGTCTTTCCATATGAAAGCCGCAATTTCAAGTTACTAAGTATATGATGGCTGTCTTTCAGAAATGATTCCTCCGAAATTCGCCAGGCCATTTCTGCACCGGGAAAGAATCCCCAGCGGTTATTCTGATAGAATTTGGCGGAACCGTCTTCACGAAACGTCAGGTTTATCATATATTTACCCAAATAATCGTAATTCAGCCTACCGATAAATGACACGTTAGCCGTTTCCGTTTGAGATCCGGCGTTCGTCTTATTGAGATCCCGACCCGCATTGATCTGATCCAAGGCATCAATGTCAAACTGCCGATAAGCGCTCAGGAAATCCGTCAGGTCTTCTCGCTGTTCGTATGCAACGAAGGCGGAAACGGTATGTTTCTGTGCAAATATCCGGTTATAATCCAGTCTAAATTGCAGAAAATTCTGTTCGCCGATGTCATCTCTCCGCGTTAATGCCGAAGGTGAGTTTCCGGTGTAGGTAATGTTATACGTATCCGTCGTCCGGTCGTATGAATACAAATGATATTCCTTGCTGAAATCCTTAGTTTCCTTCAGGTTACCCAGATAACTAAACAACAACTTGGCTGACAGGCCTTTTACAAACGGCATATCGTATTTAAGCGAAAATTGTCCGTTGAATAATTTATACTTTTCCTTGTTATACCCGGTCAGTTCAGGATAAAGACTAATGGCGTTGTTTGAGCCGAAAGTTGTTCGCTGGAAATACGCAAGATTGTCATCGTTAGCCCATGGAGATTAGATGGGTAATACCTGTAATACGTTTCCGACACCTGCCCTTATTACATTCCTGTTTTCAATCCGTCCGCTTAACTGAACTTCCGCTGTCAAATACCGGGCTATTTTGGCAGAAATGTTGGAACGAATGTTGTACCTTTCGAATCCAGCAT
>JAITBC010000190.1 GCA_031283785.1 Tannerella sp.
CGTTTCATGGGCGCCATTCGCCTTGCGCAAAAACATAATAAAGATTCTTCGATCATATTCCGGGCAATGTCGTACGCTTTTACTTTCACTGCAACCGACGAAAACGGCAACCGCTCTCCACCGGATATCCTCTTTGACGAATATATGCAGGAAGGGAAAGATTTCGTTTTACGGAAAATCTGCGGTATAACATAGATTCCTGTGTATCCCCATAAAAATTTCATATTTTTCCTTCCCCTGTTTCGTAAAAAATCCGTATCTTTGCAGCCGATATATGAAGATATTGAAATAAGCCACTGGGGCTGACCGGTTTTGACAGCGGGTAGAAGTGGTTTGTAAGCATGCAGTGCGTCGTTGGCCGGCACTATAATCCCGGTTGATAAAAATTTAACTGGCGAAAACAATTATGCTCTCGCTGCTTGATCGAAGTATAGTAGATTAAAGCTTTATCCTTACACCAGGTGTTTGGACGAGACGTCACCCGGAGCTGTGGCTTCGAAGCATTCCGATCCGGTGGCGCAGATATATCGGAGATAGTCTGACGGAAGTTCCGCACGGCAGATGAAAATAAGGAACTAAGGTTGCAGTTGGTGGCTTCGGTCTTGCCGCAACACGAAAACCAAGGCGAAGATAAGCATGTAGAAAGCAAATTAATTCCTCGTTTGGACGAGAGTTCGAATCTCTCCAGCTCCACATAATTATGAAACCGCCTGAAGACAAGGCAACCACAAAAAATATAACTGTCTGATTTCTCCGGGATAGACAAAAACAGACAAATACGTTCTGATTTTCATGTATATAGTGTCGCAGCATAAACAGGAAAAAAATGGGACGAAGACAACGATTTCTGCCTCTATCGATTGGCTGGATATTTTTCACAGCACTTCAAAAAAAGATTTAACCTATATGCATACTTTTTACATCACCACCAACAATCGAAATACAGGATGTTCACGGATGTTTACATATTGATTCTGTTAATACTGTTAGCAATATATGCTGCGCCGAAACCATTGTCGATGTTAACTACGGCTATGCCGTTGGCACAGGAATTAAGCATGGCGAGTAATGCCGATACGCCACCGAAACTTGCCCCATAGCCTACGCTTGTCGGCACGGCAATGACCGGTTTGTCGGTCAACCCGCCGATCACGCTGGCCAACGCGCCTTCCATGCCGGCGATTACAACGATCACGTTGGCCGAGGCGATGACGTCAAGCCGGGACAACAGACGGTGAAGTCCGGCTACACCGACGTCGCACAACCGTTCGACTTCGTTGCCGAGAAATTCTGCCGTGACAACGGCTTCATCTGCTATCGGGATATCGGACGTTCCTGCCGTGACAACCAATATCTTACCTCCGCCCGTTTTCTCTACCGGCCGGCAACGAATAACAATGGTACGCGCCGAAGGGCACCATTCCGCCTCAGGGTAACGTTTTAAAATGGCCTGTGCTGCTTCTTCCGGCACTCTGGTAGCTAATATGTTGTTGTCGTGTGCCAGCATGTTTTCAACAATTCCTTCGATTTGCGCCACAGTCTTTCCGGCACAATAAATCACCTCCGGACAACCGTTGCGTATGCGGCGATGATGGTCGATAACAGCATATCCGAGGTCGTCAAAAGGCTTGTGTTTCAGTCTCGTTTCGGCTTCCTTCACCGATATGGCGCCATTCTTGACGTCTTCCAGCAGTTTTCTTATATCCATGTTCCCGTTATTTGTCCGCACTGTTATTTTATATGGAATCTGCCTGATTCTGTTGTTCATTCATGCTGCCGCTACGGAATCCTTCCAGATCCAGCGTAATATACGTAAATCCCAGCGATTTGATTTCATCAGCAATCTCCTGCGTGTGAAGAATCCCGTCAAAATATTCGCGCGGCGCTTCAATACGGGCGATGTTCCCATGCCAACGTACGCGGCAACCTTCCATACCACGCCGGCGTAACGATTCTTCGGCAGCTTCCACGACAGCCAGCCGTTCTTTCGTAATCTCCGTCCCGTATGGGATACGCGAGGAAAGACATGCGTTTGCCGGCTTGTTCCATGTCTTTACATCTAAACGACGACTGTAAGTGCGGATATCCTCTTTCGTCAGCCCACATTCCGCCAGCGGACTGATAACGCCTAACTCCCGGCCGGCTTTTATCCCCGGGCGGTGGGACGAGCGTGCATCATCAGCGTTCTGGCCGTCTGCAATATACATGATACCATGCCTGCGGGCGACTTCCGCTATCAACGTGTAATTGTTTCTTTTACAGAAATAACATCGCATCCGGCTGTTCGCAGCAAAATCGGCTGATTCAAAGGGATTTTCTTCTACTACCTCATACCGTATGCCAAGGTTTTTAAGGATATCGATTGCCGCCGTTTTGTCACGCCGCGCCAATACAGGAGAGTCAATCAACACAGCCAAAGCGTTGTCGCCCAGCACCTGCCATGCCATGTGCACAAGAAATGACGAATCTACGCCGCCGGAATAGGCTACGCATAGTTTTTCGCAGGAGGCGATTGTTTTTTTAAGATTTTCCAGTTTTTCCATTTTCAAGTGAATATTTCAGGCAAATAAATTTTCGTAATTTACATAACATCCGTATGCGAAACACAGGATGGAAGACACAAAGATCAGTATTATCCGCAACGGCATCGAGTGGATAAGTCTTTTCGAAAAATGGATGCCGGCTACCAGCGTCATGCCGGCGATAGAGCCGATGTCGAAAACCGGCAAGTACCATGAGGCTACTCGTAATAGCGTCAATCTGTGTCATCACCAATACTGCCGGTGAGCCGCTACCCGCCAACCCGTGCACAACACCGATGCCGTACGACACCCTGTCAGAAGATTGTTCCATAATTTTATCGTTTTTTTATAACTATCTTATCTAAACTGTCTTAAAAGTTATTTGAGAAACAGCTTGACAAAACTACATGAAAATTTCGGATTCCCAAGCGTGCACAGACAAAAAAAGTTTTTTACAGAGGAGAATTACATGAAATTACGGCGATTTCCAAGCGTATGCTGATGAAAAACGTTTTTTACGGAGGAAAGGTGATACATTTCAGTAAAATCGCATTATTTCCCAATAGAAATATTACGTATATATCCGATCAATAGTGTTTAATCCGTTCAAAAACGAAAAACGGCATGATTATAACGAAAAAAAATAGTTTCGGATTTCCGTTTCTTGTATTACTTTTGCATGAACTAAAAAAAGGAGTAAGATAATTATGAATAATTTTATTTTTCAGAATCCCGTGAAGCTCATAATGGGTAAAGGGATGATAGCCCAATTGGCGGAAGAGATACCTGCGGGAAAACGGATTTTACTCACTTTCGGAGGCGGAAGTGTCAGGAAAAATGGCGTTTACGAACAGGTTATCAGTGCGTTAAAGGGCTTTTATACGGTGGAGTTTTGGGGTATTGAACCTAATCCGTCGATAGAAACGCTACGTAAAGCGATTGCACTGGGAAAGGCGGAGAAGGTAGATTATCTGGTAGCCGTTGGTGGCGGCTCGGTAGCTGACGGCTCGAAGTTAGTTGCTGCAGGGATATTATACGACGGCGATGCGTGGGAGTTGGTAAAAAAACGCAAACCGTTGCCGCATGGCCTCCCGCTGGCAACGATCATCACCCTGCCGGCTACGGGTACGGAAATGAACCGCAATGCGGTGATTTCTTGTAATGAAACGAAGGAAAAATATGGTATAACGACCGATTATCCCGTATTTTCCATTCTTGATCCGGAGGCGACATTTTCTTTGCCGGCGAATCAGATCGCGAATGGATTGGCTGATACATTCGTGCATGTGATGGAACAATATCTGACACTGCCGGGCGTATCGCGTCCGATGGATCGATGGTCTGAGGGTATTCTGTTGACCCTGACTGAGATTGCTCCGAAGATACGTGAAAATCGCCAGGATTATAATTTAATGGCTGACTTTATGCTTTCGGCAACATTGGGATTGAATGGCTTTCTGGGACTGGGAGGTGTGCCGCAGGACTGGGCAACGCATATGATTGGTCACGAACTGACGGCGTTACACGGCCTTTCACATGGACATACGCTGGCCATCGTGCTGCCGGGGACAATGAACGTCCTGCGTCCAGGCAAGGGTGACAAAATTCTCCAGTATGGCGAACGGGTATGGGGTATTACGGAAGGTAGCCACAACGAACGCATCGACCAAACCATTGCCAGGACGGATGCCTTTTTCCGTTCGTTGGGATTGACTACCCGCTTGAGCGAGAATGGTATCGACGAGGCGACGATCGACGAAATCGAACGCCGTTTCAATGTGCGCGGCGTAGCGTTCGGCGAAAACGGTGAAGTGAACGGCGCTGTTGCCAAGCGTATTTTGTTGGACCGGATATGAAAATCAAGGGGGGCGTCTGTCCCGTTATTTTTATATGTCTCCCGCAATTAATAACATATCGACGTCAAGTTCCCCGAGCGTTTTTGCGAGCCATTGCAAAAAATGGGCATGTTCCGTTTTTCGGTCGTATTCGTAAAAACCCTGACCGGAGTGCCGGTCGGCTGTATGTGAATGACATTCGTAAAAATTATATGCTTATTGACCCGTTAATTTAATACTGAAGTCATTCAAACCTCACAGGTTAATACAATTTTCTACAAAAAACATACAAAATTTTGTTTCTCCCAAATTTTAATGTTAAAAAAAACGTGTTACAGGAATATTTGAAAAAAATGCTCTATTTGAAACGGCGTCATTTTTTTTCGCAAAGTGCTATTACAATGAGAGTTCTGCTTATTGATTGAAACTATATTATGTTAAATTACTTTAATAACATCTTTGTTTTATTGACTTTTTGTACCTTTGTCACAGTTAATGATAGAGACGTGTATTGATGATAAAGAGTTCTTTTTTAAAGATTTGTTGTGTACTTGCGGTCTTTGTTCTACTAAATCAATCGCTTGTAGCGGCTCAATTTGATGAATCACGAATAGATTCGTTACGGGAGATTGTGTATCATCCCGATATGCCGTTTTCAGATAAATTGAAAAGCATGAATGATTTTAACGGAGTGTCTTCATACTCAATATCTTTTTATGAATTATTATTTCCTTTGGTGAATGATTTTTTAGAGCAGGGGAAAAAAGATGGTCACTGTGAAGGTATCCTTTTCTGTTATAACTTTATCACCGACTTATACCTTGGTTTGTGGGAAAAAGAAAAGGTTGAGATGTACTTGGATTCGGCAGAAGTATATATCGATAAAACCGAAGATATGCGTTATCTTGCTCCATATTACAGATTGAAGGGGCAGTATATCCAGCGGTATTGCCCTCATCGTGGTCCCGAGGCGATAGATTATTATCAGAAAGCGTTGGCATATTACGAAGAGTTGGGGTACGAAGGCCGGGAAAACGATTTGGTTATCATTTTGAGAAACCTTGTGATAGACGGTTTTCAAAGGGATGATTCCGCTTATATATTCAAGAATATAAACAAATTGGTTGACATGCAAAAAGAGCATACTTCCGCCATGCTTGATTTTGCGTTGATGGATATAAAAACTTATTTGTATGATTACTATTACTTCCGTTCGCAGGACGAAGCCTTTTTAGACAGTTCGATATATTGTGCAAAGAAAGGCCTGGAAATATATGAAAACGGATTATTTTCGCAATTCTACAAACATGTTGAAATAGACTTGTATGTGATGACGGCCGAACTGATGAGCAGAAAAAAAAACGCAGACCCGAGTGTCATTGACAGTCTTTTGTATATTGCAGGGGTCAAATACGATCATGCCGATTCTATCGGTATCGCCCGTATCTATCAGGCAAGGGCGAAGATTCTGTTCGACAGGAATATGATAGATTCGGCAGAGGTTATTGCATTAAAAGCACAAAAGTATCTGTCTGACGGCTATAGAGATAATTATTACCGGACTGCGAAGGCGAATATTGACCTTATCCGCGACATATATGAATCAAAGGGCGATTATAAGAAAGTCATTGAATATAATGACTTATGGATGAAGAAAGATGAAGAAACAAGGGCGAATGAGGTAAAAGAGCTGGAACTTCGTTATGAATTTGAGGCTAAAGAAGCTGAAATAAAACGGCTTGATTCGGATAGAATGTATCAGGAAAACCGTTACAGGACGGTTGTTCTGATCTGTGTTTTGTTGTGTCTGGCAATTGTTTTTGTGATCCTTATTATAAGACTGAAAAGACGTGATTTAAACAATCAGGTAGCCCTTATTAATGCGGAGAAGGAGGAGGCAAAGCTGAAACTGAAACTGAAAGAAGAACAGGCTGTTAAGATGCAATTGGAGAAATTTGACGTATTGTCGGATTTTTATCTCAAGGAGATGGAGCTTATCGGAAAGTCGAAAGACCTCGACCAGTTGCGGCAGGATAAGGCGGCTTTAGATAAACAGGTCGAATTGTACCGCCAATAGGTTGAAACATACGCAGTGATGATGAACAAAGATAAAAAGACCGATTATGATACGCACAATGTGATTGTAGAAGACCTGAAGCGTCTTATTAATAAACAGCTTAAAAACTCTTTGAAGAATGAATACATTCGTAATATCGAACGGCTAAGCGATTCGTATATTGAGACTTTTCGGAAGAAATGTAATGAAAGTCTTTCTGTTTCGTACCTGAAATATTGCGTATGCTTCGCTGTCGGAATCGGGATTGCCGAGGTTGCCGAATGTTTCTGTATTGAGCTGTCGTCAGTACACATGATACGTTATCGCCTCAAGAAAAAATTCGGATTAAGGAATGACGATGATTTGGATCTGTTTCTTCAGAAGTATTGCCTCAAAAGTCTTCCATAAATTATCGTGCGGCATTTGTGCCGTGATATTTATTTTTTTCTTTGTCACAGGGTGGGTGAATGACGCACTATGAGCATGAAGGCTTATACCTCCATCCGGATTTGAACGTTCCGCACCGTATTTAAGATCGCCTTTTATCGGGCAGCCTGTCTCGGCTAACTGGCAGCGGATCTGATGATGCCGTCCTGTTTTAAGGTCTATCTCCAGCAGATAGTATTTTTCTGACTGTGCAAGGAGGCGATAGTGCAGGATAGCTTCTTTTGAACCGGGTTTTTCTTTATCGTATGCAAAACTTTTATTTTGTTTTTCGTTGCGAATCAACCAGTGTCTCAATTCCCCTTCCTGCACCGGAGGCGCATTTTTCACAATCGCCAGGTATGTTTTTTTCACTTCGCCGCCACGAAACAGATCATTCATCCGTTTCAGCGCCTTACCCGTCTTTGCGAATATCACAACACCGCTAACAGGTCTGTCAAGACGGTGTGTCACTCCGATAAAAACGTTTCCCGGCTTTGCATAATTCTCTTTAAGATATAATTTCAACAATTCCGGTAAAGGAGTATCTCCCGTCCTGTCGCCCTGTACGATCTCATGACAGTTCTTGTTTACTGCAATCAGATGGTTATCTTCGTATATGATTTCCATTACGTGTTCATACCTCCACACACATGAATAACTTGCCCTGTGACGTATGAAGAAAGGTCGGATGCCAGAAACAGCGATACGTTTGCAACATCTTCAGGTGTACCTCCACGGCGCAGGGGTATCTGTTTCTCCCATTCTTCGCGTACCTTTTCGGGAAGGGCGCCGGTCATTTCCGTGATTATAAAACCCGGAGCGATAGCATTCGCACGTATACCGCGCGAACCTAATTCTTTGGCGACGGATTTGGCTAAACCTATCATTCCGGCTTTTGATGCGGAATAGTTCGCTTGCCCGGCATTGCCTGAAACGCCTACAACAGAAGCCATGTTGATGATACTGCCGCTTTTCTGTTTCATCATAACGGGCGTAACCGCATGTATAAAATTGAACGCGGACTTCAGGTTTACATTAATAACTGCATCCCACTGCTGTTCGCTCATTCTCAACATTAACCCGTCGCGCGTGATGCCTGCATTGTTTACCAGGATATCAATTTTACCGAAATCATTCAGTACCTCTCCGACTGTTTTGTGCGCCTCTTCGAAATTTGCGGCATTAGAGGCATAACCTTTCACTTTTACCCCAAACCGTTGTATTTCAACTTCAGCAGCTTCCCCCTTTTCATCGACAGTCAGGTCTGTAAATGCGATATTTGCACCTTCGGATGCTAATTTAATTGCGATAGCTTTTCCGATACCACGTGCGGCTCCTGTGACAAGAGCCGTCTTTCCTTCTAACAGTTTCATATAAATTTATTTAAGATTCGACATTGAAATCAAGAATTATTTCTCATTAGCAATTAACCTGTTAACCGTTGAATCAGCATCTGATAAGGCAGGCTCCGGCAGAGTATCCGCCTCCGAATACGCTGATACAAATCAAATCATCTTTTTTGAATTTAGCCCTGTTTTGTGCAAATACGAGTGCGCAACTTGCAGAACCTGTATTGCCAAGCTCTTCTATGTTGCTTAACATTTTATCTTCGGAAAGACAAATGTTATTGGCAATATTCCTGAGTATGCGCATATTTGCCTGGTGGCCTATGAAATATGACAGATCATTGAGTGTATATCCGTTTCCCTCAAGCAGGCGAAGTGCATTTTTCGGCATATAGGTACATGCCTGGACAAACACGTCTTTACCTTCCGGCATACATATCCCGCCGTCGCGAGGTCGTAGCTGTATGCCTTCCGGCCCTTTGCCGAGACATCCTAATGCTTCCGTATATATGTCTACCACCTCGCAGTCATCGTCGGTCACACGTTCGTCGGAGATGAAAAATGCAACGGCGGCATCTCCCCACAGATGTCCGGATCTGGGATCATCTTCGTTGTTGTATGCGCTGTTTTTATCGCCCCCGACAATTAATGCCTTACGCGCTTTCCCGACAGCAAAATACCCTTCGATGATTTCCATAGCGTTGACAAACGAAGAACAGGCTGACGACATGGTAAATGCTTTCGCTTTTTCGATGCCGAACTTATACTGTACTACGTGTGCGGCAGTTCCTACCGTATCGAACGGCGAATAAGTCGATGAGATGATCAGGTCTACATCCTTAATGTCATAAGGAAGTGATGGCAGCGCATTTTTAACGGCATCCGTACTCATCGTATTTATATTTTCGTCGCTTCTTGCGCGGGAACGCGTTTTTATGCCTGTTCGTTGAACAATCCATTCGTCCGTTAATCCCGTCTTTTTAGCGTAGTATTCATTGGGGACTCTTTCCTCCGGGATATAAAATCCTGTTGCATTAATATACATTATTTTTAACTTTTATTCCATTGAAGATTAGGTTCATAACACTCTCTTTTCGTTGTATTATCCTGTCGGAAAAATCCCCCAGTAACCCACGTATATAAGGGACCTCCATTCCTTTAAGCGCATAATGGATAATAAGCGCCGTAGTATCAATATCCGGTATGTTGAAAATACCTTCTTTTATACCATTGTTTAAAATTTTCTTTATCAAAGCGATTTCCTGAAGGTTATATCCTTTACGTACTTTCGCAACATTCCAGCTGTCATGGAAAAAGTTTGCCCTCAACGAACCGTTCCTGGTTACGGCAGCCTTGAAAGCTTCTAAACGCATATGAATGAACGTCATAAGCTTTTCGTCGGCAGGCAAGTCCTTTTTTTCTACAGTTTCGAGCATTTCGTACAGCCTGTCCATTTCGTTTTTAATAACAATAGAGGATATCTCCTCCTTGTTCTTAAAATACATATATAATGTACGCCTGCCTTTTTGTGAAGCAACTGCAATATCGTTCATCGTTGTGCGTTCGATACCCTTGCGGGCAAAAACCCGCCGTGCGGCATCAATAAGTAATTCGCGTGTTTTAGATGTTGTTCCGGACATATATACAGTGCACATTTATTTGAAATTTGTGCGCAAAAATACTCAAAAAAAATGATATCACAAGAATAACATAAAAAAGTTTGGGAGAATTTTGTTTTATTCAAAAACATCCTTACCTTTGCAGCCCGATAAGAAATACATCGCGGAGTGGAGCAGTGGTAGCTCGTTGGGCTCATAACCCAAAGGTCGTAAGTTCGAGTCTTGCCTCCGCAACAGTAAAAAAAGCATCCGTAATTTTCGGATGCTTTTTTTTTGCCCGGCATAGATTTTTGATCTTATTATTTGCCATTCCCGGGAAAAAGGCTATTTTTGCAGGCGCGTTTAAGAAATACAAATGCCTTGATGTACGAATTTTATATATTTAGATATGAGAGTCATGATGTACGAATATTTTTTTGCCGGACTTCATTGATATGTTTAATGTATATGCCGGTCTTGTAGTTCAATGGATAGAATGGAAGTTTCCTAAACTTTAGATCCGGGTTCGATTCCCGGCGAGACTACCGGTTAATTGTATTTTTACCGTAAAAATGATTGCGATGAAGAGAAGCATATGGACGTTATTCTTATTTACCTTCTTTGTATATGAAGGGTTTTCCCAAATTAACCTGTTCCCGTCCCCGACTGAATATAGCAGGGATGGCGTAAACGTCGGCAAAGTTCGTCTGGTTCTGATTTCGGCTCCGGAGTGGGCGACGATTTTGTGCAGTATGGAAGTCATGAGACAGGCCGTTCATGGAATGGATATAACACAATAGAAGACATTTACGGATTCCCCGAACCGGTTGTCCACACGGATAATTTCGATTTAAGGGATGTGTAATTCGTATCTGCAAAAAAATATGTGAGATTTGGACAATTTTTTTTTGAGAATTGAAAATAATATATTAACTTTGCCGCAAAATTTTTCCAATGAAAAAGAAAGTTTCCATATCATTCCTTGCATTAGCTGCGGTTATGACGCTGATGGCGGGTATTATCCCGCATCACCATCATAAAGGTGTCGCATGCGTGATAATGGAACATTGCGAAAAAGATCATGCGGCTGACGATGAACATCAAAACCGCTTTGCCGACAATGGCATGCAACACGAACATTCGTGCATAGCCGAATTTGATTATATTCCCGATACCGATCGCCGGATAAAATGCAAAGTATCCTCCTGTGATAATTGCGATGATCCCGGTCATATTCATATTTTCCCTGTTCCATATCTTGTTGCGGACGCCCTGCCCTACCTTTCGGAGGTCGTAAGTCCCAAACCCAAAGAATACGGGGAATACATATTATTTTACACATCCGCCGATGCATGCCAATCCCATGGCTTGCGCGCCCCTCCTTTCATTTCCTGACTGTCCTGTTATCCTGCACACATCGTTCAGGATAATATTTCTTTATGTTCGAATACACTTCGCAACATTTAATTAATAATAAAAAACAGGAAAAATACGGCTCTTTATCCATACTATAACGAATAACAGAGCGATTTTTCCTTCGTTTGTCCAATTAAAAATTTATCCAACTAAAAAAATAAAGATAATAAAATGAAAACGTACATCATAAATTTATTCATTATAATAACAACAACAATATTCTTTACCGGATGCAATTCCGATAATAAAAACCGGAACTCCGTCACGAAAAATGCACATGAGCAAGTGGACGGCAACGGACACGATCACAACCACAGTTCTTCAGATGAAGACGGACATGATCACAAAACGCCGGATACGGCGGAAGGCGGCCACAGCGACGAAATCTCTTTTAGCAGGCAACAGGCCGAAGCCGTTGGGTTACAGATAGAAGAAGTTACCGTCGGAACATTCTCGCAAGTGATTAAAACAAGCGGGCAAATACTGTCGGCGCAAGGCGACGAAGTTTCCATAACAGCCACTTCCAACGGCATCGTGTCGTTTGCCGGTTCGTCTGTTTCCGATGGGGCTGCCATACGGGCAGGCGAAGCCATTGTCGTCATTTCGGCCAAAAACTTATTGGATGGCGACCCTGCGGCAAAAACCGGAATAGCATACGAAACGGCGCTAAAGGAATATCAACGCGCCGAAGAACTTACGAAAGTACAGATTATTTCCGCCAAAGAGTTTGAACAGGCCCGCCTGCGCTACGAAACGGCAAAAACAGCCTACGAAGCGCAAGCGTCCGCTATTACCGCAGGCGGCGTAAAGGTCGTATCGCCTGTCAACGGATATATCAAAAACCGTTTGGTCAATCAGGGTGAATACGTCTCGGTCGGACAACCTGTTGCCACCGTCTCGCAAAACCGCCGCTTACAACTGCGTGCAGAGGTCTCCGAAAACTATTTCAAAAATCTCAGAAACATCAGCAGCGCCAATTTCCAAACATCGTACGACAATGCGGTGTACAAACTTTCCGACTTGAACGGTCGGCTGCTATCATTCGGCAAAGCGTCGGACAGGCAATCGTTCTACATCCCCGTTACATTTGAATTCGATAATATCGGCGACTTCGTTCCCGGATCGTTTGTATCGGTATATCTGCTTTCAAAAGCGCAAGACGATGCGATCTCCATCCCGCTGTCAGCCGTTACCGAAGAACAGGGACTGTATTTCGTTTACCTGCAATTAGATGACGAAGGCTATATAAAACAGGAAGTAACACCGGGACAGAGCAACGGCGAGAGAGTACAGATCCTGTCGGGAGTGAAAACGGGCGACAAAGTTGTGACAAAAGGTGTATATCAGGTCAAACTGGCTGCCGTTTCGTCCGTGATGCCCGAAGGACACAGCCATTAACCTTAAAGACAAAAATGTTATGCTGAACAAGATCATAAAATTTTCGCTGAACAACCGCATGGTTGTTCTGATAGCCTCCCTGCTGCTTATGATAGCGGGAACTTATACCGCAACCAACATGGAAGTCGATGTATTTCCCGACCTGAACGCTCCTACGGTGGTCATTATGACCGAAGCCAAAGGTATGGCGCCCGAAGAAGTGGAACGCTTAGTTACTTTCCCCGTAGAAACGGCGGTAAACGGCGCTACCGATGTACGCCGCGTGCGTTCGTCGTCTACTGCGGGATTTTCCGTCGTATGGGTTGAGTTCAACTGGGGTACGGATATTTACCGCGCCCGTCAAATCGTATCCGAAAAACTGACGGTAGTAAAAGACGCTTTGCCGGCTAACGTCGGGAATCCGACATTAGGCCCTCAATCGTCGATTTTGGGCGAACTGATGATTATCGGGCTGACAGCCGACACCACGTCGTTGCAAGATTTACGAACGCTGGCCGACTGGACGATACGCCCACGTTTACTTGCGACAGGCGGCGTAGCGCAGGTAACGGTTTTAGGCGGCGACATCAAGGAATATCAAATTCTGCTCAATCCCGAAAAAATGAAACACTACGACGTCAGTCTCGATGAAGTGACAAAAGCGGTAACCGGAATGAACCAAAACGCTTCAGGCGGTGTATTATACGAATACGGCAACGAATATATTATCCGCGGCGTACTCTCCGTCAACGATGTGTCGGCTTTGGGAAAGACCGTTGTCAAAAGCATAGACGACGTCCCGGTGATGCTGGAAAACTTTGCACAGGTAACAATCGGTAACAAAGCACCTAAATTGGGCGTCGCTTCCGAAAAAGGGAATGCAGCCGTATTGATAACCGTTACCAAACAACCGGCCACAAGCACGATAGAACTGACCGATAAATTAGACCGGTCGTTGGCGGAACTTCAGACCGTATTCCCGGCAGACATAAAAGTATCCGCCGATATCTTCCGTCAGGCACGTTTCATCGACAGTTCCATCGGCAACGTTCAAAAATCGCTTTACGAAGGCGGTATATTCGTTGTCATCATCCTGTTTATCTTCCTGATGAACGCCCGTACCACCATTATTTCACTGGTGACCATTCCACTTTCACTGCTCGCCTCTATTCTGGCGCTTAAAATGATGGGACTGACAATTAATACGATGAGTTTGGGGGGTATGGCGATTGCCATCGGGTCGTTGGTGGACGATGCCATTGTAGACGTGGAAAACGTTTTCAAGCGGTTACGCGAAAACAGGCAGAAACCGAAAGATGAACAAAAAACCGTGATATCCGTTGTATTCGAAGCCTCGAAAGAAGTGCGCATGCCTATCCTGAACTCGACGCTTATCATCATTGCCAGCTTTGTCCCCCTGTTTTTCCTTTCCGGCATGGAAGGACGTATGTTGGCGCCGCTCGGCATTTCCTTTATCGTAGCACTGGTTGCATCCACGTTAGTGGCATTGACGCTGACTCCCGTACTGTGCAGTTACCTGTTAGGAAAAAACCGGGAAAACGATAAACCCGAAAGGGAACCTTACGTGGTACGCCAACTGAAAAGCATTTACGAAAAAGCGCTGGAATGGACATTGAAGCGCCGCAAATGGGTACTTGGCGGAACAGGCGCAGTATTAACGGCGACTATTGTTATTTTTCTAACGCTTGGACGCAGTTTCCTTCCGTCGTTCAACGAAGGCTCATTCACCATAAACGTCAGTACGCTTCCCGGCATTTCGCTGGACGAATCCGACAAAATGGGACGTATTGCCGAAAACATACTGCTGTCCGTTCCCGAAATTAAAACGACAGGGCGGAAAACCGGACGCGCCGAACTTGACGAACATGCACTGGGTGTAAACGTATCGGAGATAGAAGCGCCTTTTGTGCTCGGCAAACGCTCAAAAGATGAAGTATTGACCGAAATTCGCGAAAAACTGAAAGCGCTGCCCGGCGTAAACATCGAAATCGGACAACCCATCTCGCACCGTATCGACGCCATGTTGTCGGGTACGCGGGCAAACATCGCCATCAAACTGTTCGGAACAGATCTGGGCAAAATGTTCGCATTGGGCAATCAAATAAAAGCATCCATCAGGGATGTGAAAGGTATTGCCGACCTTAATGTCGAACAACAGGTAGAACGTCCGCAGCTGAAAATAACGCCCAAGCGCGAAATGCTTGCCAAATACGGTATGACGCCGCCCGAATTTGCCGAAATAGTGAACGTAATGCTGGCCGGCGAAACAGTATCGCAGGTTTATGAAGACAATAAGTCATTCGACTTAACGCTGAAAGTCAACGATGACAGCCGCGGAACAGCCGAACAGATCCGTAACCTGATTGTGGATGCCGGCGGACGGAAAATACCGTTCGGTTATATCGCCGATATTTCATCGTCCACAGGCCCGAACACCATCAACAGGGAAAATGTGTCACGGAAAATCGTTATTTCCGCTAATGTTGCCGGACGCGACTTGCGGGGCGTGGTGAACGATATTCGAACGAAAGTCGACGCCGAAGTGAAACTGCCCGAAGGCTATCACATTGAATACGGCGGACAGTTTGAGAGTGAACAGGCGGCTTCGAACATCCTGCTCGTCACTTCACTGTTCTCTATTTTAATCATATTCCTGCTGTTGTTCAATCAATTCCGGAGTGTTACCCAGTCGGCTATGATCCTGCTGAACCTCCCGCTGGCGCTTATCGGCGGCGTGTTCATGATCTTTTTTGCAGGCGGCGTCATAAGTATTCCGGCTATCATCGGGTTTATATCCCTGTTCGGAATCGCTACGCGAAACGGAATGCTGCTCATATCGCGTTATAACGATCTGCAAAATGAGGGCTTATCGGCTCGCGAAAGTGTGATGCGCGGATCGTCGGACCGTTTGAACCCTATTCTGATGACGGCGCTAAGTTCGGGACTTGCCCTGATACCGTTGGCTTTGGCCGGCGACCTGCCCGGCAACGAAATCCAAAGCCCGATGGCGAAGGTAATACTCGGCGGATTACTCACGTCTACTTTCCTTAACGGTTTTATTATTCCGGTTATGTACCTCCTGACAAACGAAAAGACGGAAGAAAAAGTTATAATGGACGACGTGTTAACGGATAATGAAGAATCAATCAATTAAAAACAAAATCAAAATGAAAACAATAATCATAACAGTCATTTTAGCGCTTGCCGGATGCCATTCGCTTTTTGCACAAAACGAAAATCGCACTCAACTTCCAACTTCCAATCCTCAATCCTCAATTCCCAATTCCCAACCGGAAGAAGTGCTGGCATCCATTGAAGAAAACAATACGACCCTCAGAGCGCTTCGCGAAACCGCCAATGCACAAAAGTTAGATAATAAAACAGGTATCTATCTGAGTAACCCGGAAGTGGGATTCAACTACCTGTGGGGCAAACCCGGCGAAAACGGCAATCGTACAGACGTCAATATCAAACAGAATTTTGATATTCCTACCCTTGCGGGAATGAAACGCAAGGTTGCCGACGGACAAAACAATCTGGTGGAATGGCAATACAAAGCCGACCGCATGAATATTCTGCTGGAGGCAAAGCTATATTGCATCGAACTGATTTTCTACAATGCCCTCCGGCGGGAGTTAGACGTGCGCCTGCAACATGCCGGAATCATTGCCGAAGGTTATAAATTGCGCCTGGACAAAGGCGATGCCAACCGGCTGGAATACAATAAAGTCCAACTCAACCTCTCAAGCGTGCAGGGCGAGATATCCCGAATCGACGTAGAACGAAACGCCTTAATTTCACAACTCAAAAGGCTGAACGGCGGAATCGACATCACCCTGGACGATTACCGATACGATAACGTTTCGCTTCCTGCCGACTTCGACGAGTGGTTTTTACAGGCCGCACAGAAAAATCCCGTACTGGAATACGCCAGGCAGGAAATTGAAGTCGGCAAACAGCAGGTGTCGCTAAACAAAGCCATGAGGTTACCGACTTTCTCGGCAGGATACATGAGCGAGAAGGTCGTCGGCCAGCAGTATCAGGGGCTTATGCTCGGCATTTCCATCCCCCTGTGGGAAAACAAAAAGCGCGTGAAACAGGCCAAAGCGTCGGTCGCCGCCGCCGAATCGCGCGAAGCCGACAGCCGCCGGCAGTTTTACAGCCACCTTCAACGATTATACAGCCGTGCCGCAGGACTGAAGATGACTGCCCAAAAATACCGTCAATCACTGGCGACGGCCGACAATACCGACTTGCTGAAAAAAGCGCTTGATGCAGGCGAAATATCACTGTTAGACTACATTCTCGAAATCGGCCTGTACTACGACGCGATAAATCAAACGCTGGAAGCCGAACGCGACTATCAAAAGGCGCTCGCCGAACTGTCTGCCGTGGAACTGTGAAAGGTACGAACAAATCAATTTATGTATAACATTCGGTAATCATTAATCGGGTAGGAGAAACGGGATTAATTCCCGTTTCGACCTCCCACACCACCGTGCGTACCGTCCGGTACACGGCGGTTCTTTAATTTACGGGGGCTACCCAATAGTTGGTAACTGCCGACCCCCATAGCGGACTTGCACCACCAAGTTATACGTCATGCACGGCGCACCCCCCAAAAAGAGGCGACCTCCGCACGGGGGTCGCCTCTTTGCCGTCCGGCAGAGGGTTTATCGCCGACCTGTGTCAGTAGGCTACCTTTATTGCCGTATTTCCAGACTGTATGATGTATACTCCGCGGGTGGGCAGCGTGATATTTGCCTCGCCGCCGGATGGTGACGTACCGCAGTATACCAGTGCGCCGGAGACGGCATAGACGCTCCACGTCCGTCCGGCTGTCAGGCCGCTCACGTACAGCGTTGAGCCGTGCGTCCAGGCCTTCAACTGCGGGGCGGAGGGCAAGCTTTCGACGCTTGTCGGCGCTACCGTATGGGATATCTCCACCGATACGGACGTCAGGCCTTCGCC
>JAITBC010000046.1 GCA_031283785.1 Tannerella sp.
CTATAACCATATCGTTCAAAAGGTGTCGGAAGTATTCGACGACATACATCCCTCTACACGTCTAAAGCGCTTTATCTTCCGTTTCATATGCGTGGCAGGGATGTGGATAAGGCAGGGACTGCAGCACAAACTTCGTCTTTACACCGACAGGCCTTATCACCGGGTGAGATTCGGATGATTATCCGGTTATCCTGTTATGTCTGACTGAAAAACAAACAGGCAGAGGCAGAGGCAGAGGTATGCCTGTTTGTTTCCTGAAGCCCCTTTTGCCGCCTTTTCTTCTCTTTGACTGCCGAAGAATGTACCCCTGCCGCGTCAAAATACATTACGATAACCAAAAATATGTATATAGATCGCACTGTAAATTTCCCGAGAAGCATCTGTAATTTTTCCAAAACTGCCAAATTATTTGTTTGCGGATTTCAGGTATTACTGAAATCACATAAATAACCGGATGTTTTTATTAACTTTGCGTTTTTATCCACTAATATGACGTAAAAGTATACTCAAAAAGATAACCATATGAACATTAAGAAAAAATTATTCGCGGTATTGCTTCTTTTTGCAGGATTATCCCTGAACGCACAAGTGAATGAACTTGTAATACGGACAGATAAAATTGGTGCGGAAATACAGCCGACCATGTACGGTTTGTTTTTCGAAGACATCAATTATGCTGCCGACGGCGGACTTTATGCCGAACTGATTAAAAACAGATCGTTTGAATTTCCGCAACGCCTTATGGGTTGGAAAACTTTCGGTAAGGTGACATTGAAAAGCGACGGGCCGTTTGAGCGTAATCCTCATTATGTGCGCCTGTCCGATCCCGGTCATGAGCATAAGCGTACCGGATTGCAGAACGAAGGCTTTTTCGGCATCGGAATAAAGAAGGGTGAAAAATACAGGTTCTCGGTGTGGGCGCGATTACCTGAAGGTAACGCTGCCTCGGCCGTCCTTGTGGAACTTATCAACCCGAAAAGCATGACGGAACATCATGCGCTTGCCGGAAAGGAGCTGGTCGTTGATTCGCGGGAATGGAGAAAATATGAGGTAATCCTCGAATCGGAAACGACAGAACCGAAAGCCGAACTTCGCATTTTCCTGAAATCGGAAGTCGGCGTTGACCTGGAACATATTTCGTTATTTCCCGCAGATACATGGAACGGTCACGAAAACGGATTGCGTAAAGACCTTGCGCAGGCGTTAGCCGACATCAAACCGGGCGTATTTCGTTTCCCGGGCGGGTGTATTGTCGAAGGCACAGATATCGAAACGCGCTATGACTGGAAAAAGACGGTAGGCCCGGTAGAAAACCGCCCGCTTAACGAAAATCGCTGGCATTATACCTTCCAGCATCGCTATTTTCCCGACTACTACCAAAGTTACGGACTTGGTTTCTATGAATATTTTCTTTTGTCCGAAGAAATAGGTGCAGCGCCATTGCCCGTGCTGAGTTGCGGCCTGGCTTGCCAGTTTCAGAATAACGATCCTTCAGCACATGTCGCCGTCTGCGATCTCGACAGCTATATACAGGATGCGCTTGACCTCATTGAATTTGCTAACGGCGATACAACGACGGAATGGGGTAAACTTCGTGCTGAAATGGGACATCCCGAACCGTTCAATCTCAAATTTTTAGCGATCGGCAACGAACAGTGGGGGCCTGAATATACGGAACATCTGGCTCCGTTTGTGACGGCCATTCGCAAAGCCCACTCCGGCATTAAAATTGTGGGCAGCTCCGGCCCGAACTCCGAAGGCGCTCAATTCGATTATCTGTGGCCGGAAATGAAAAAACTGAAAGTAGACCTCGTAGATGAACATTTCTATCGTCCCGAAGAATGGTTCCTCCGTCAGGGAGCGCGCTATGACGATTACGATCGTAACGGTCCAAAAGTGTTCGCAGGCGAATATGCATGCCACGGGAGAGGTAAAAAGTGGAATCATTTTAACGCTGCATTACTCGAAGCCGCTTTTATGACGGGGCTTGAACGTAATGCCGACATTGTTCACATGGCTACTTATGCGCCGCTTTTCGCCCACGTGGAAGGCTGGCAGTGGCGTCCGGACATGATTTGGTTTGACAATATGAACTGTGTACGAACGACAAGCTATTACGTACAGCAGCTATACGCTCATAACAAAGGCACCAATACACTTTCCCTGACTGTGAACCGTAAAAACGTGACCGGAGCAGAAGGGCAAAACGGACTGTTTGCCAGTGCCGTCTGGGATAAGAACGATAACTGTTTTATTGTGAAGATAGCAAACACATCCGACAAAATGCAACCCGTCAAACTCAATTTCGCGGGATTGAAGAAAAATGAACTTCTATCCGGTGGAAAACGCATCAAACTGAGCGCCGCCAACCCGGAACTGGAAAATACAATCAAAACGCCTGACGCCATCAACCCGGAAGAAAGTGTCGTGTCGATCAATGGTAATCAATTTGAGACGGAACTGGAGCCTCGTACTTTCGCCGTATATAAATTTACGAAAAGCGCGAAATAAGGTTCTTGTATAGTAAGGTATAGCCGCCAAGGGTAAAGCGTCCGGAAAAACAAAAAAACCGCCGCCGGGAAAGGGCTTACTACGTTTTTACTACGTCATTACTACGTTTTTACTACGTCATTCCCAATCCCGGCGTCACGGAGCGCGGCGGCTATTGTATATAATCTACTACTGCCGTGGACGGCCGCCGCCTTGGCCCTGGCCTTGCCTTGGTCGTTCACGTAACTTCTCGCGGTTATCCGAATACTTTTTGTATTGCTCGCTCGTCAGGATAGCTTTGTATTGTTTCTCCTGTTCTGCGGTTAATTCCTCCATTTTGGCACGCCGGTCTTCGCGGTTGTCTTGGTTGTTGCGAAAAGCGTCGGTCATCTTTTTAGATAAATCAAGGTTGACGGCTTCGATTTTAGCCTTCTGGTCGTCGGTCAGCTTTACTAACGAGTCCAGACGGGCGGTTTGATTTTTGGCGCGTTCTTCAGGCGTGCCGAAATTGCGTCCTCTTTGCTGTTGTGCTGTTGCGGCGGCTAATGTTGCCGCCATGAATACTGCGATCACAAAAATTTTTTTCATAGGAATTACGATTAAATGAATTGAAAATTAAGAAACTACTCTTGCAATAAGACTGTGTCCGGTCGAAAAGGTTTAATGTGTTCTTTTGTTTCATGGAGAAAAATTGCTGCCGGTGGAAATACAGTATATGTAACCGCTTCCTCTGTGTGAAAAAACTTTTTTCATTCGTGCGTGCTTGGGAATCCGAAATTTTCATGTAATTTTGTGCGGTCGATGACGGATTATAATACATAACACAGTATGCGGCAATATAAAGAAGAAGACATTGAGAAACGCCTGCGTGACCCCAAAACCCAAAGGGATGCGTTTGCGGAGGTTGTTGCCGCATACAGTGAAAAATTATATTGGCAGATTCGCCGGATGGTTTTAGGTCATGAAGACGCAAATGATATTTTACAGAATACATTTTTAAAAGCATGGTTGAATCTTGACAATTTTCGTGGAGAAGCCAAATTGTCTACGTGGATGTATAAGATTGCGGTTAACGAATGTATTACATTCTTGAATAAACAACGGGCGATGAACAATGTGCCGCTTGACGATACGGATGTTTATTTGTTGCAAACACTGACGGCTGATGAATATTTTGATGGAGATGCGATTGATGAAAAATTACAGAAGGCGATTTTATGTTTGCCCGAAAAACAACGTCTTGTTTTCATGATGAAATATTATGAAGATATGAAATATGAAGATATGTCTGAGATTTTAGGGACTTCGGTTGGGGCGCTGAAAGCTTCGTATCATCATGCCGTAAAGAAAATAGAAACGTTTTTAACAGATGATATTTAAACCTTTTAACCGGATGATTGTCTAATCACTCGCATACAGGAGACTAAGTTATGGAAATAAATGACAAGTTAGATAAGCTTAAGGAGCGAAGAAATCCGTTTTGCGTTCCTGATGATTATTTTGAGAACTTTACGGGAGATATGATGCGTCGTTTGCCGGATGTCTCCGTGGAGCATCCGAAAGTGATTTCCATATACAATCAGGTGAAGCCATGGTTGTATATGGCCGCTGTGTTTGCAGGACTTATCATATTGTTTAATGTTTTGAACAGGACGGCAGGAACTTCTTCGGAAGGTGATGGTCCGCTCGAAGAAACCACATTGTCGGCATTGCCTTCAAATACCGAGGCGGAGGAGAATGATGAATTTCTGAAGTATATTGAAGACATGTATGCCGATAAATATGCACTTTCTTATATTTATGATTTTATGAATGACTGAGAAACAAATGGAAAAGGTAAAAAATTTTGTGTTATGCATCTCTGTATTGTTAATGTCGATTTTGCATGTGTCGGCCCAAAATGATCGTGATTTGCAACGGGATGAACAGAAGCCCTTTGACAGAGAAAATTTTATTGCTACACGGAATGCTTATATAACGGAGAAAGTGGGTCTTACGGCAAAAGAAGCATCTGTTTTTATCCCGTTGGATAACGAATTGATCCGGAAGAAGTTTGAAGTAGGACGCGAATGTCACAGGATTGAACGTGAGTTGAAAAAGAAAGAGGGTAAGACGGAAGAAGAGTATAATAAGTTGCTTAAATGTCGCGAAGAGGTTAAAGAGAAAAGGGATAAGCTGGATAAGGAATATCTGGAGAAATTTAAAAAAATCCTGACCGTAGAACAGATTGTAAAATATCAGGGCGCAGATAGAGCTTTCTTTGATGAATTTGTACGGAACGGGAAAAGATAGAAATACTCTTATAAGTAAGAGTAAATATCATTTTTAGTGTTTTTGTTTAGATTTAGTTTTAGCTTTGATGGGGACGACGTGATGTCGTTCCCATTTTTAATCCCCTCATCTGCAAAAGATATTCAATAATATACGAAAGCAGCCATGTGCGAAAGTAATCCTCCTTCCACCTGCCTGCCTGATTTTTGCAGGACTGTTTTTGGGGCCTCCGGATTTCCGCTTCATCATTTTTCGCCATAATATTGTTAAAAAGTTGCCGGATTGAAAATGAATGATTAATTTTGAGCGTTTAATAATAAAAAAATATAGCAATATGAAAAAATACAAATGTATGGTTTGCGGATATGTGTACGATCCGGCAGATGGAGATGAAGATGGCGGAATAACGCCGGGAACGGCATTTGAAGACATTCCTGAAGATTGGGTATGTCCGTTGTGCGGCGTAGGTAAAGATGATTTTGAACCTGCGGATTAATGTTCTGAAAAGTTTTGCCGTGTATGGGAAAAAGGGATGGAAGTAGTGGCCTTTTTTGTGAATATTACTTAAAAGATTTGTCATGAAAAATAAATGCTTTATATTTGTCCATAGAATTTAAATGATAGTCTAATTATTAATTTTAAAACACACAAGAATGGAGAAGCCTTATGTAATTGGCATTGATATTGGCGCTACCAACTCCGTATTCGGAGTTGTAGATGCGAGAGGAACAATTCTTTATGACGGTTCGATAAAAACCGCTATCTATGAAGATGTAAATGATTATGTGTCGGCATTGGCCGGAGGTCTGGCAGAGGTGATCGCAAAAGCCGGCGGTCCTGATAAGTTTAAAGGTATAGGCGTCGGTGCGCCTAATGGGAATTACTTTAACGGATGCATCGAGTTTGCACCAAATTTGCCATGGAAAGGGAAAATTCCGTTGGCGCAGCTTATCAGTGAAAAAACGTATAACATTCCCGTTACGCTTACCAATGATGCGAATGCTGCGGCAATCGGGGAGATGACATACGGCGCTGCACGCGGTATGAAAGATTTTATTGAAATTACGCTGGGTACAGGGGTAGGCAGCGGAATTGTTATCGGAGGAACATTGGTATACGGCCATGATGGTTTTGCCGGAGAGCTGGGGCATGTGACCGTTCGCCAGAACGGACGCCTCTGCGGCTGCGGACGTCACGGATGCCTTGAAGCCTACGCTTCAGCTACCGGCGTAGCCCGTACGGCGCGTGAAATACTGATGACCCGGACGGAAAAAAGTTTGTTGCGCGATCTTAATCCGGAAGACATAACATCGAAAGATGTTTATGATGCAGCCGTTAAAGGCGACAAGCTTGCGGTCGAGATATTTGAGTTTACAGGTAATATACTGGGCGAGGCGCTGTCAAACTTTGTCGCATTCTCAAGCCCCGAAGCTATCATCCTTTTCGGCGGACTTACGAAAGCCGGCGACTTGATCCTGAATCCGGTGAAACGGGCGATGGAAGGTAATATGCTCAAAGTCTTTCAGGGAAAAACGAAGCTTTTCATTTCGCAACTCAAGGAAAGCGATGCCGCCGTCCTCGGCGCCAGCGCGTTAGGATGGGAAGCGGAAAATAATTGAAATTTTCCTGTTTCTTTTAGATGATAATAAAAGAGGTTGCCCTTGAAATCGAGGGCAGCCTCTTTATTATTGTCAGATAGACAGCAAAAAAATAACTCTGATAAATTAAGACATTACTTCTGTTATTTATTGATTTAAAATGTTATACAGGCAGTATGTGGCAAAGCTTTCTTTTTTCATTTTTTCTCGTTCTCCCGGCAATTTGCCATTTCCGGATTTTAATAACGGGAACGGTAGTAGATTCAAAGACAAAGAAGCCTGTTGAGATCGTTTATGTTAAGAATAAGAATAAGAATCAGTATGAACACATAACCTTTTCAACAGATGACGGCAGTTTTTCTATTTATGCAGACAGGAATGATACGATTGAGTTCCACCGCATAAACTATGAAATGAAAACAGTAGTTGTAAAAAACGATGAAAACATGACGGTCGAAATGAGGCCGAAAACATATATGCTGGACGAGGTTGTCGTCACGTTTGAGGC
This sequence comes from Tannerella sp., assembly GCA_031283785.1. The sequence goes on from JAITBC010000046.1 coordinate 6,868, forward strand.
TGCGTCCGATATTTATACAAAAGCCGTCAATAACCTGCGAAGCAAATACTTGAAAGGCGTTTCGGTTTATTTATGGCATGGCGCTGAATCCCGTAACAGTGAAAAGAGCTAAAGTTTTGCCATGTATTCTGCAAAGTTTGATTTTAACAAATCAAAAAGAAGTCATCCCTCAGATTTTCGCCTGATGGCACTGAACCATTTGAGCGAGCCAAACAAAAAGCCGGTATTATCCGGTTTGCCGTTTCATCCTGTAAATCTGCGTCAATTGGAAAAAGAGGGATAGAGGAAAATTTATTAAGGTAAACAGCGAAGACGATTCCCTTATATTCCTGCAGCAATCGCTGTATGTGGAAAAGTTGAAAGAAACAGTGCCGGTCGATATTGTTATAAACAAGGAGGATACGGTTCTTTTATACATCAAATCGTCTGCCGGCGGTTTTGTGAAAGACCTGAAAATATTAGGTATTGAAATAGGGACTGTTACTGTTGAAAACAATACGCTCAAAATTTCTCATAAAAAGGAAAACGGGTATTATTATCTGGATGAATTTTATGTTAAAGTAATCGCTTCTATGGAATACAAAGACTCCACAAAACAGGAATTGAATGCAGAAAGTTCAACAAAATTTTTATATATAGATGATTCTCCGAAGGACAAAAAACTGAGAAAACTCACCGGACAGATCAAGCAACTTTATCAACTTAACTCCACTACATCTGAGGAGTTCTGGAAACAATACATTAAATAATCCATGCCGACGCAACTGTTTCCACCTGAGATAATTGAATATTCGGCAGAGGCTTACTATTCAAAGTTGAGAGTCGAAGGCCGGATTATATATGCGGTTGTGATTTTCGCGATAGCGGCAACAACAGCTGCTCTACCTTTTATGGGTATTGTTAAACTGCTATAGATTTAATAAAATATATGATTGAAAAACACCAGGTTTAAGTTCAATTTTTATTCAAAAACTATATGAATTTAACAATACCGACGAAATAACGCCGACAAGCGTTCAATTCGGATAACCCCAAACAAACGAAGTGCAGTTCGGGGTAAGGCAACAGCACACATCAATCCTGTAAGGAGCTGAACTGATTCGCAGTTCTGAGAGAATGAGACCTGTACCCCGAGTTCCGCCTTGGCTTGCAGGAAATTATCAATGTTTAAGTCCTTCGGACTTCCGGACAGTTTTGCGACAGTAAGAGTTTACGTTACCTTAGTTTGGGAATAGAATTTTTTGCATGTATTTTATCTTTGTCAAAACATCATTTACTGTGCTGTCCAGTTCGGGTGGTATTTTTAGCATCAAATTGTCTTCTTTTTTATTGTTCAAAATCAGGCAGACATAATATAATACTGTGTACTGTGCTTGCAGTTTTTCTCCAAATTCGGGATGAGTGAACAGTTTATAAACTAAAGATTTTTGATGGTGAACTAATAGAAGTTCTATAAAAAAAGATTTATTATCCATATTTTCGCGCAAAGCCGAAACAATCCTGTTTTCCACATCATTGAAAATTCCTGCCCAAATTTCTATAATTATTGCATGAATATTATTTCCATTATATTGGGTGATATATTGTTTTGCTTTTTCTTTATTTACGTTTTGACTATAATACAACAGGGCTAAATTAAATAAAGCCTCATTAACGCCTTTTTCTATTGCCAAAAGATAATATTTTTCGGCGGATTCGGTGTTTCCCTGATTATCGTACAATAAGGCTAAATTAAATAAAGCCTTATTATTTCCTTTTTCTATTGCCCGAAGATAATATTTTTCGGCATATTCGGTGTTTCCCTGATTATCGTACAATACGGCTAAATTATTTAAAACCTCATTA
>JAITBC010000418.1 GCA_031283785.1 Tannerella sp.
GAGATGATGCCGCAACTCGCCGCCCTCTGCGGTTTCGCCGTGATATTCAATTGCTGGGCGGTTCTGAGTTACAGAAAAACAGTCAGATAACAGAATTAAAAATTACGAATTACGAATTACGAATTACGAATTACGAATTACGAATTAAAAATTACGAATTACGAATTACGGATTACGAATTAAAAGAAGCCAAATAAATAAGGTGGGAATAAGGTTTTTTATCCGAAACTCAGGTTATTACAGAAAGACTTTGGAAATTCACTGAACAGAAATATTATGATTCTGCAGATAAATTTCACAAAACTGTCAGGTGTTTTTTTTGAAAATATTAATCACATCGTTCATGACGAATTGAAGAGTCTTTTATCTTTGAAGTTTCAATTTTTTGATTCGAATAATATTTCACAAAACTATGGCGCGTGAAGTATAATTTATTTTTTTGACAAATGGAATACCGTCATTAGTAATCCCTTCGATACGAATTTTTCCGGAAGGCTGTTTTTGAGGATTGTAATACACCGTAGCTTCGCCGTTTGTATCAGTACGAATATCCGCTTGCCAAAAATATGTGCCGAAATAATCTTTCATGTCGATATGCGAATAAAATTCAGGCGAATAAAATTTGCGTTCTTCATAATATCCGCCGACTATCGGAGATATTGAGCTGTAATCAACATCGCCAACTGTTGTTGTATGAAGTCCTCTGGAATTGCCGACACGGATTGGAGGCATGTAGGGGTTATAAGAATCAAAATTAATGCTTGTGATTTCTTCATAATATCCGGCTTCATTTTTCGTCGCAGTATTACGCGAACCTTCGGAAACTTCGCGTATAAATTTCGACACGGGAAAATTCTGCTCCGTAAAGCCGTCGTGTACCGAATAGACGTCGACAGAATATATTATTCTTGAATAACGTATTGCAAGATCGCAGGGAGGCACTTCGCTTGCATTAACAAATGTATTCTCTTTGTATATCCTGACTCTATCGACTTCTCTCATTGAAATCTTCGAGGGATGCGGAACTCTTGATTTCATCTTTTTACCGTTCGAGTCGTAATAAGTTATTTTCAAAGTGTTGAGAATCTTAGTCGGGACACTTGCCGAAATCAATGTAGATGCCTGACCTTTGATATAATAATCCAACGACATCCAAAGCGTGTCGTCGTGCGGAGTTATTTCCCTGTCGGATATCAGATGTCCGTCTTTTCTGTCGGAAATCGTTACGGGGTCTAAAACAATGGTATCCGTCAACCGGTAGTTTTTTTGACTGTAACTTTCGACGGGCAAAGTGCAGATACTGTCAAACCGGTATTGTTTCCATACTTTTACGGGAAATTCTTCGGCAGGCATAAAAAGAGGATTAATGGAAATTTCGCCCGCCGGCTTATCTTTTTCCGTTCTCGAGGTCAGAGAGAGCATCCTGTATCCGAAAAAGTTCATATATCCGAAATTGTAGTTGCCCAACGAATCGGTTAGAGTAAACCGTCTTCCTTTCTTTTGTAACAGATCGGGAATATATGTTGAAATATCGGCGCGGGGGTCGGGGAAAAACATGGCGACTGCAGCGTTTGGACAGGGCTTGCTGCCCACAAGTTTTTTGACATGACCGGTGATTTTCAATCCCCGTTCCATTTCGTGTTCGGGAAATTCCGGAATGTTTTTTTCAACGTGTTTCCATACAAAATCACGCCATCCCTGTGTAAGCAAAAGTAAATCTATCTGCTTAAATCTGTCGTGATTGGCAGTGTCGAAATATGCCGACGGACGTTCGATTTTTCCTTTAATTTCGGATTCGAGCCAAAAATATGATTCCATATCAAAAACTTCGTCGGGAACGGTGGTGTTTGTTATTGACATTGACAAAAACGCTTTCGACGGTTGCCCCCTGTCGTCTGTTACTTTGACGATTGAAACTGTATCGTTTGCGGGCGTTATGTTTACATTGACTTTGTCTTTGTTTTCGATATAAACCAAGCGTTCGCAATGCGGTTTTTCCTGTTCGTCGTAGAGCGTTATTCGGATAATTCCTGCCGGCAACAGCGATTTCGGAACAAGCACAAGTTCGGACCTTTTGTTTAACGCTACCCCGTGACCAAACAGCGGTTTCTCCGACCGACTGAAAACAAGCGAGACCATCTTACCCGAAAAGTCGTCAAAAGTTTTGGGATTCGTCCGGATATTGAGGATGTAAGCCGTGTCGCTGTCGATGATATTCATCGCAAAACCTTTTTCCGACGTTTCCGGCAGTTTGGCATACTGCGAATACGCAAGGCCTTCCGGAATAAAAAAAGCCTGATACGATTCTCCCTCATGCGGAACGAAACCGAACTTTCCCATTCCAAGATGTTCGCTTGTGAACGTGACAACCGTGTCGCTGTTCGAGTTGAGTATTCCGCCGTTGACGTTCGCGCCTTTGCCCGACCGGTCGTTCGCTTTGAATGCTATGATGTTTGCGAGTCCCGAAATCAGAGAGCCGCTCTCGGGGAAAAATTCTATTTCGACATCTTCGCGTGTGATTACTTTTTCGTTCGGATTGTCTTTGCGTTTTTTCTTTTCATTCGATGCGGATGTAACTGTTGATCCGTCGGGGAGGGTTTGCACTTCGATTTCTTTCTCAAACACAAAAACATCGCCGAAGTTAAGCATCCACCTGCTATATGCCCGGATACGGTATTTCCCCGAAACAGCAGAGTTTTTTATCCGGAAATCACCAATTGCACAGCCATCGGTGTCGACAAACAGAACTCTGCGCTGCAATATCCCTGACTCCGGAGAAATCAGCTCGGCATAAAGTATCCTGCTGCTTCCGGGCGACAGTTTGCCGGTCTGTGCATCGACAAGATACGCCTTAAACCAGATGTCATCGCCCGAAAGATAAAAATGACGGTCAAGATGGAGATATACTTTTTCGAAAATGGTTTTATCGCTGTTTTCATCTCCGGTAAAAGAAAACAATAAACAGATAATCATCAATAATATGAAGTATCTTATGAAAAACAATATTCTTTGCATTATTTTATTCTTGAAATTTGACTGTACAAATAATCGGATTATCCGGTTCACTGATGATATGGGTTCCAATGATTTTCCAGAATGGACGCATACGTTCGGCACATCTGATATTACTTCATCAGGATTGGAGAGCATTGACAAATGATGAGCCCGACGTCCTCTCTGTCCGCCTGACTTTTTCCCGTTCGATGTACGCAAACTTTGCCGGTTACTGCGTCCAATATCTTGAGACGGGGGAGTAGAACTTGTTTTACTGTCGCGACCATGCTTCAGTAAGGCTATTTCTGCCTGCAACTCCCGAACCGTTTTTTTCAGTCCTCCGTACTCGGATTTTGATATGGTAATCATTTCTTCCATGGCACAAAATTACTTCTTTTTTTCTTTATGCAACTTTTTCCTTTTGTTTGGGGGAGAGGCTGCCTGAACAGTTACAGCAGCATTTTCGTTCGACCCGGTTTTGCCTTTCGCTGTCGTCTGAAGCAGGGAGGTCATCAAAGGTAAGACTTTCCACCTTTCAGGCAGGCGTTTGAAGCTCAAAGCTCCGACGTTTTGCCTCAGAGCCGGGACGTCCTGCCTTTGAGGTAGAAAATTTCAGTTCCGAGGCAGGCGTTTTGACCTTTTTGGCAGGCGTTTTGACCTTTTTGGCAGGAATTTTGACCTTTTTGGCAGGAATTTTGACCTTTTTGGCAGGAATTTTGACCTTTTTGGCAGGAATTTTGACCTTTTTGGCAGG
>JAITBC010000452.1 GCA_031283785.1 Tannerella sp.
GCCTGCTTCTTTTTTCCGGCTGTAAGGACGATACGCTGGGAATAGGATACCTGGTGTTGGAAAAGAGAGAGCTATTGCTGAAAAGTGATGCAACGCCTTATGAAGTCGGCGTAAAGGGAGGATGGTGGATTGAATCTGTTGAAATCGACGGGGAACAGTATAAAAACACGCTCCGGGAAATAGCCGGCCCGACAAGCGGTATCAATATTCCCCATGATACCTTGACGGCTGACTGGATAGAAGTATACCGACTCGACAACGGGAAAAAGATAAAAGTAGCCCCCCAGCCAAATACGACCGGCGCGGAGAGAAGTGCATTGATTGTTCTTAACGGCGGTAACGTTATGGCCGGTCTGACGGTCATACAGCCGGCCAAATAAACCGGGAAGCCAGTCTAAACCGAAAAGGCAAGCGTCGCAGGATGCTTGCCTTTCTTCGTTTATAGACAGAATAGACCCGTATATACTTTGCACAGAAAGAATCTTCGAGATGAATCCTTCAGACCTCCTTTCTTTTTTTCCTCTCTTTTTCCTTCTTTCCCCGTCAGTTCAAACTGACGGCCATCGGAAGAATGGGATTAAAGCTCTGCGGAGGCATGGCCGGAGGCTCTGTTACACTTTATACTGCACGCGGTATCGTTTTGTACATGGCTCGTTAGGACATTCACCTATATGAATAACTGAACCGTCGAAACACGGAGACAGGGAACACTCAAATAAGGATGAATGATATTTGTCCACAAATGACACGAAACGCTTATTCAGCGATTCAGTTATTATATGCGCTCACCCGTCAGCCTTCCCGGTCATAATCCTTCAGCTTTTCGCGCAGTTCCTTGCGGGCAAAAAAGATGCGGCTCTTGACGGTACCGATGGGCAGATTGAGTGTTTCGGCAATTTCATTGTACTGGTAACCGCTCACGTAGAGCGAAAACGGGACTTTCAGGTCATGGTGCAGGCTCTGGATGGCATCGGTGATCTCCTGAAGCTGAAGCGAACCGTCCGGCGAACCGAATCCCGAGTCGTTTATAATGTCCAGGGTATACAAATCAATGTTTTGGTCAATAATGGTCTGTGTACGGACGATCTTGTGATATTGATTGATGAAGATATTTCGCATGACCGTCAGCACCCATCCTTTAAAATTCCGATTGTCCACAAATTTCTCCTTATTGTCCAGCACTTTAAGAGATGTTTCCTGCATCAAATCCTTCGCATCGTCTCGATTGGCGGTAAGCGATAATGCAAAATTCATCATGTTTTCTTGCATACCCAATAATTTTTTCTGAAATTGCGCCGTTTTCATAACTGAATAATTTACCTAAATTATGATTATACATCTGTCGATATACAAATATACAATCCAAGCTGGAAATTGTTCAGGATTTTCGAGATATTTAACCGAATAATTAATGAGTAAATAGATTATAACAAATGAAACTGAAACACTTAATAAACAATCGTACAGGCCGTTGGGTTATCGGCCTGCTTGCTGGACTGCTGGGGCTGATTTTTGTACAATCCGCCAAAGCTCAATCGCTTGTCTACAAAATTGACATTAAAAAGGAAATCAATCGAACGACTCAGATTTACCTCAGCCGCGGACTGAGCGAAGCGCAAACGCTTGGCGCAGATGCCGTACTCATCCATTTGAATACGTACGGAGGTCTGCTGGAATCGGCGGACTCGATGCGCACTGCCATTTTGTACAGTCCCATTCCCGTGTATGTGTTTATTGATAACAATGCTGCTTCCGCAGGGGCGCTTGTTTCGCTGGCCTGCAAGAGGATCATCATGCGCAGGGGAGCCAATATCGGCGCCGCGACGGTAGTGGACATGAGCGGCGGGGAAATGCCCGACAAATACCAGTCCTACATGCGTTCCATGATGCGTTCCACGGCCGAGGCGCATGGAAAAGATACGATTGTCCAGGGACGGGATACGACTTTTCGCTGGAAACGCGACCCGCAGATTGCCGAAGCTATGGTGGACGACCGTATCGTGATCCCCAACTTGATCGATTCCGGCAAGACGCTGACTTTAACGGCCGAAGAAGCGTTGCGGTGGGGGTATTGCGACGGGATTGCCGAGTCGGTGGAAGAGGCCGTCACGAATCATTTGGGTTATCGGGAGTATACACTGATTGGTTACCAGCCATCGTGGCTGGATGAGTTGAAAGGGTTCCTGATGAATCCGGTACTGCAATCGGTATTGATTCTGCTTATCATCGGCGGCATCTATTTTGAGTTGCAGACGCCGGGCATCGGTTTCCCGCTGGTGGCTTCCATCCTTGCGGCCGTGCTTTATTTCGCGCCGTTGTATGTGGAAGGACTGGCGGCTAACTGGGAGATTTTGCTGTTTGTGATTGGCGTGATGCTGGTGGTAGTGGAGATATTTGTGATTCCCGGATTCGGGGTGACCGGCATTGGCGGCATGGTGCTGATGGTGACCGGCTTTATCCTTGCCCTGCTGAATAATACGACCTTCCGTTTCGACGGCGTGAGCGGCGTCGAGGTGGGGCGCGCTTTTATGATTGTGAGCGTCGGTATCGTACTGGGGATGGCGGGCATGATTTGGCTGTCGAACCGTATCGGGACGCAGGGTATGTTCCAAAAGGTAGCCCTGAACACTGACTTGCGGGAAGCTGTGTCTTCGCCTTCGCTTTCCGGATTGGTCGGCAGGATGGGAACGGCGGTCACCGTATTGCGTCCTTCCGGAAAAGTGATGATTGAAGGCGAATGGTACGACGGCATCTCGGAATCCGGTTTCATCGAAAAAGGCGCGAACGTACGTGTCCTACGCTCCGAAAACGCACAACTATACGTGGAAATAATGGTTAATGGTTAATTATTAATGATTAGTGCCGTAGATGGCAGGAATGCGGCGTTAGGAGGGAGAGAAACAGATGTTACGGTTGGATCGGAGAGCTTCGTTATTTCACGGAGATACCGAATGCGATTCTCCTGTGTAACAACCTTGCAAAAAGTTTATATACAATTAATTTGATCCCGTTATTTGAGGCGGACTGTATGTATTATTAACTACCTGTTTATTCGTAAAATCCTCTCGCGTACAATACACAAGTGAACTATTAGTATCTACCTTATAAATGAATTCCTGACGAACGCTTCGCTAAACCAAGACTGTGACGTAAATCCAGGCAAATACGGCGCAAATTCAGGCGAATACGCACCGTATTCGCCTGAATTTTTACAACAATCCGAAGCTATCTCAGTCTTTGGAGCTGTCAATAAATAATCCACTTAAATAATTTTGTTAATAGAATAACAAAAGTTATCTTTGCCCCAAAAAGATGGCAATGGAAATACATAAAACAATGCAACAGCGAATAATGATAAATCTAAATGAATATCCGCAAGGCAACCTGTTCGAAAAAAGTATCCGCTACAGGGATAATAAAAACAGTCAAAAAAAGGCCATCAAATGTTTGCATATATTACTGACATTCAGTAAATTTGCATATTATTTTCAAGAAA
>JAITBC010000015.1 GCA_031283785.1 Tannerella sp.
TTCTGATTGTCCAAATATTTTTTCCAATACTCTGCTTCTTTCGGATAATCTACCCAAGTACGAAAAACATTTTCATTTCCTTTCAGTATTAATGGATAAAATGACCATATAAAATGTGGTTTTTTCGCCTTTTTGATATCTTCTAAAATTGCCAGCGTTTGATTTGTTATGCCTGAAACATACACATCATAACCCTTAATTGATTGCGATTTGAAGATGGAGACAGTGTTTTTTGCATTACCTGCATTATCTTGCATATCATAATAGATAGCAATGTCATATAAATCCAACGAGTCTTTCAATTCGTCCATCGCCAAGTTAATACCATCTCTGACCGATTCTCCATAAATAGACAAATCGCCTGTCATAGGCATATTCACAGCAACATCAATTGATATTGCTTTTTTACTGCTTCCTTTACTTTTCCCGAAGAACCACCAGCCTGCAAAGGCTACCAATACTATGGCAATTATGCCGATCAAAATTTTCTTATTCATACTTTTGCTGAATTAATTATTAAACATTATATTTTCTATTTTCTTTAAATTTTTATTTGTTGTCGTGAAGGTGATTACGCCATTGCGCAGCAGATTTACCTCATCGCAGAACTGCACGGCTTTGTTTACGTTCTGTTCTATCAGCGCTATGGTAAGGTTGCGGCGTTCACGCAGGTTCTGCAAAATGCGGTACGTTTCTTCTACGGCTTGTGGCGAAAGTCCTGCCGAAGGCTCGTCGAGTATCAAAAGTTCCGGCTGCCGCAGCAGGCACATTGCCAAAGCCAGCTGATGCCGCTGTCCGCCGCTTAGCTTGTCGGCGTTTTTCCGCAAAAAAGTATTTTCAAAGTTGAAAAACGACAGGATTTCGGCAATGTCCGTTTTTGCTTTTGCGGCAAAATGCAGGTTTTCCATTACCGAAAGTTCGTCGAACACGACCCCTCCCTGCAAAAACAGTGAAATACCTCTGTGGCACAGTTCTGTGGTCGTTTGTTCGGAGACGTCCGTGTCGTCTATAAAAATTTTGCCTTGCCGGAATGGCAACGTGTTCATTACCGCTTTGGTAAACGTAGATTTACCGCTGCCGTTCAAGCCGATAATGCCGACTGCCTGCCCGCTTTCGACGGTCAGATTTACACCTTGCAGAATCTGATGTCCGCTTGTGTAACCGCCTGTAATATTTTTCAGTTCCAGTTTCATTCCACGCCCAAATAACTGTTTTTGACTTCCTGATTATTTAACACTTCGGCTGCCGTCCCTTCGAACTGAATTTTGCCGTCGTCGAGATACGCCACTTTATCGGCTATATCCTTTACAAACTGCATGTTATGTTCTATCAGCAATATAGTTTTTCCTCCATCCGCCATTTGCCGGATCATCCGCTTGATTTGTTCGATATACACGGGATTGACGCCCGCCGTCGGTTCGTCGAGTAACAACAGCGAATAGTCGCCCATCATCAGGCCAGCCAGCGACAGCAGACGCTGCTCGCCGCAGGAAAAATCATTGCCAAGCGTATGCAGCATGTTTTCGGAATACTTGTTTTGCTTGCCGAAAAGTTTTTCCAGCGTTGCGATTGCCCGCGCGGTCGTGTTCCGTTCCGTGTCCTGCCATTTTCCCTTGTGGAAAAGGGCTGCAAACGGCGTCTCGGCATTACGGGAAATATGCAACTTCATATTTTCGAGCAAAGTCAAGTCGGACAAAAGCGATTTCCCCTGAAACAGTCGTCCGACACCCCGCCTCGCAATTTCGTGAGATGGACGCGCATCGATCCTCTTCCCGTTAAAAACAACTTCGCCGCCGTAATCCTTCTTAAAACCCGAAATAACATTGAACAGCGTGGTTTTCCCTGTGCCGTTGCCGCCTACAATAGCGGTTATTTTCCCGCTTTCCACACATAAGTTTAAGCCGTCAAGAAATTTGAAGGTATTTTTTCCGTTACCGAAACTCAAAGTAATATTTTTCAATATCAAATGCATCTTCTGTTTTTTTTAACCGACTACTATTTTCCCCCACATCCCTTGTGGCCGGTAGTACATCACCACTACCAACGCCAAGCCATAAATAATTTGCCGCAAATTGGCCGCTACCGCATCAGGTAAGCCCACAAAGCGTAATAATTCGGGCAATAATACCACAAAGACAGCGCCAAATACAGGCCCTCGGATATTCCCTGTTCCGCCGATAAACAAGGCGGTAAGGATGAAAATACTCTCGTCAACAGTGAAACTCGTCGGGTCGATATAGCTGATGTATGAAGCGTAAAACAGTCCTGCCAAACCCGAAAACGCAGCGGAAATAAAAAACGCCCACGTCTTGAAACGCGCAGGATTACGCCCCAACGCCGCTACCGCGATTTCGTCGCTACGAATAGCCGTCAAAATTCGTCCGAATGGCGAAGTTCTCAGGTGCTGGAACAGTAAAATCACAACTGCCGATACGCAGGTCGTTAAAACAAAATAACCGTAAACGCCCGATATTTCTATTGTTCCAAAAAGTTTCACCGCAGGAATACCCGCCACACCGTAAGGGCCGCGTGTCACGTCCGTCCAGTTATATAAAACGGTAAAAACAATCATCTGAAATGCCAGCGTTGCCAGCACAAAGTAGTCGCCCTTGAGTTTGACCGATGCAAACGAAACCAACAGGCTGCAAACGCCTGTCAGCAGCATAACCGTCAATGCCACGATAATAAACGGCAAATGGAAGCGCATCAGGAAATACGCTGCAAAATAGGCGCCTATACCGTAAAATGCCGCCTGGCATATCGACAGCAGGTTAGCAAGTCCTGTCGGCAAATTCGCCGCCAAAACCAGGAGAACATAGATGTTCAACATTATTACGATGTGCAGTATATATTCCATTTTATACCATCCTTTTTTTATATCCCAAAATCCCCTGCGGCTTGAAAAACAGAAACAGCAACAAAACTAAAAAAGTAATTGCGTTCTGCCAGTTAGCCGAAAATTGATATACTACCAGCGATTGCAGCACGCCTAACAGCAGACCGCCCAAAATGCAGGCATTAAAGCGTCCCACGCCGCCGATAATCATAGCCACCATCGCGTTAATCAGCACCGGCATCCCCATGTGCGGGTCCATTCCAATATCGTAAGCCGTCAGGCAACTGCCCGTTGCAAGAAAAACGCCGCTCAGGGCAAACACCATCATCCGCGTAGCTGCAACATGAAAGCCCAACACTTCAAACAAAGTTACATTGTTACTTAAAGCCTGCGTTTTCAGCCCGAAACGGCTGAATTTCAGAAAAGCAAGAAACGCCGCCATCAGCAAAATCCCAACTGCCGCCTGCAGCATTTGCGGACGGGTAATGATTATTTCACCAAAATGATACGTATCCTGCATGTTGTTGTCCAACACCTTTGTTTCGTTGCCGAAAATCATTGCCACCACATTTACAAGCGCCGTCATCACGCCGATCGACGAAATCATCACTACGTTGAGCGAAGATTTCTTCCGCGACAAGGGTTTATACACTACCCATTCGCACAGCATACTCAACCCCGCCGTAACGAACACTGCCGTCAAAGCCGCCCATCCCAACGGAATGCCCAATACATTGAACGCATAATAAAACGCATATGCCGCCGCCACATACAATGCTGCCGCAGCAATATGAAAAATCCGGGTCGTATTGTACACCAGCGCAAACCCTATCGCCGACAGGCCGTAGAGTATGCCGGTAATCATGCCGTTTATGATAAATTGTGCGAACATCTTCTATATTTACTTTTATCCGGTAATATCACTTAAATTCAACTCTTCCATTTGAACATCAATTGCCTTATAAGGAGACAGGATCGGTTGAACCGGTTTCGTGAACCGATCTCCGTCATGCAAACCTTCTCCATTGGGAATATTTATAAAAACCATTTCGCTTGTTGCAGGCGTTTTGGTATGTCGCAAGAAAACTTTCGATTTGTTGTGTAAATCCTCAATTATTCCATTAAAATCCGCGTTCTTCAAAAAGGGGAAATTTTTTGTGTCCGACAGGTAAGCGAAAACATTAAAACCTTGAATTTGCGATTTCAATTCGGCGATAAATATTTGTTTCATATTTTGCTCATACCTGTTGATCGTTTCGTTAACAGATGTCCTCCAATCTATGTCGTGTTGATTAAAAATATCTGACAGAAAGATGTTATGAGTAATCGTATCTTTGTTTCCGTCAAAGTAAATATCCAACTGCCCGTTGTGAATCAAAGAAGATACAAACGAAACATTATCTTTAGGCGACATCTTCGATTCCTCCTGCGTTGTTTTATATAATGCATTTAGATAATCGATAAAGGCAACCAAAAACGTATATTTATCATCTAAATTCATTTTTAGCGTTTTATATCGCAATAATATCTGATGTGCCGTATCAATACGCAAATCGCTGTTTTTCAATTCAGTAAGCCGGTTTGCCTTTTTCTTGAAAACAGAATCACATTTTTCCGTACATTCATCTTTTAAATTTTTATACCTTCTGTTTCTATGTCGCAGATACATATTCATACCGAATATACATAGAGCTATTACCGTCAGCCCCAGTATATTCAGGGCAAAAACAAAGCAGACAATGCAAAGTAATATTGCAATCGCCGAAACAGGAAGCGCCGTCTTAACCGTTTTCTTTCTGCAAAGAGACAGTTCTTCCTGTTTATGCTGTTCCGTGTCCTCCCAAATCTTCTGTAATGCATCTATTTCAATCTGCAATCGCTTTTTTGTCGCCTCTTTTAGCATTGTGTAATTTGAAGAATCAAGAATATTGTTTTTTAATTCATTATATTCTCCATTTAATTCGGCAAGTACGCGGGTCTTTGTTTCTAAAATACGTTTTTTATTGGCAAGCCGGTTTTTCAAAACATTGACCTGAAGCTGAGCGTCCTCGCCGTCAAAATTTACCCCTTTGCGTCTTACGATACCGTGCGCTTTGTAAACCGTAACTTCTGTAATGATATAACCGAGTTTACGGGTTAACGAAGCATCGGTAATATACGAATAAGGGAAATAGCAATACCCCTTGTCTCCAAAACCGTCGCCCCACGAATTTCGAACGATAAATAATTGCTCATCATCGTCATAACCGCATATTACCATAGCATGTCCGCGATTCCTGTTGTCTTTTGCAGCATTGTCGATTTCTTCCTTTGTCGGCATTGAAACAATTCCTTTGTAGCTGCTTCCGAACGAATCATATAATTTGGCGGCAAATTCGACGGGGTATCCATCTTCCAACGCCGATTTTATATCATCTACGTTCAGGTTCAGGTTCAGGGATTTTTCCGCACGGCGGGATTTGGCATCTTCGTATGCGAGTTCGCCGGGGGGATTATCAGGCGTAAGAAGTACGGCCGGATCATACGGACAGACGTCTTCCGAACAGATGCCATATTTGCCGAGCGACATGATATTATAATATATACAGCTGCCTTCATCTTTATAAGCATCATCCCCGCCCCCTAAAACTCTTGCGTTGTAATACTGAAACGATTCGCTCAAATCTGTTTTTTCGGCTTTATTACTTTTGAGTATATATTCAAAAATAGACAAAACGGAGTGGGCTGCACAAGAACCTTGACATTTCTGATTCCTGATTTCGGTAAAACCATCCCTTAAATCTATTTTCGAACTTTTTACCGGATGCGGCTTGTAATATTCGGCATCGAGCGGTTTTAATTCAACATCGGGCAATAAATGATAAAAATTCCCTTCGTCATCTATCCATCCATCCTGTTTTATATATTCTTTGCCGACTTCTTCCCGATGTTCTATGGTCTTGCTCAGGCGTTCTATCTCTTCTTCATGACGATGAATTTCGGCATTCAGCTGCAAACTTTCAATTCGCAGTTTTTTGATTGCTTTCCATTGAGATTCAACGTTATTGTAATCGCTCGACAAAACGGCCTCGTCCTTTGTTTCCTCTTTGTCCAACAACGAATTATTGGCATCGACAAAAACATCGATTGCCTCTGAATTAAGATCTTCCAACATCAAAGTATCTTCGGAAAATAATGTTCCCGCAAGGACTTCGTCATTCTTGGACAATAAGGCGGAGAAAACTGCACGTTTCAGCGGCAGTGTGAAATTCTTGCCATACAATGACCTTTCCTGCAGGAAAGATTCACATTCCCGCTCCGTTTGCTTTATCCTTTCGTCTAAAATCCGTTCAATTTCCCGACTGATTATATTGTGCGTATCCTGCTTGTCTAACCGGCTTTGTATTTCGGTTTGATAAAAAGAAGAAAACAAATTGATTTTATCTCTTAAGATATCCTGCGTTTTATTTAACACGAATTTAATAGATTCCACATCCGTATCCGTACTGCCGGTAATTCCCTCTTTCTCCATTGCATACAGATATGATTTATGAAGCAGATAGTTTACAAAATAAAACCGGTCGAACCGGAGAACAGACATCCCAATGGTTATTAAATCGGATTCGTAAGGTGCCGCTTTGAATAAACCCCTTTCGTTTCCTTCGTAATTTTCTATACACAACAATGCAAATTCACTCAAAAAAGCGGCAAATAACTCTTGGGTGAAATTTAACGAAAGCCCTCTTTCCTGGCAGTTCGATACAATGATAAAATGTGATATATTCGTGTCGTTACGACGCAAATCCGCGATTTTTTCCGTAACATCATCAGCCGTCGGCGCATGTGTTTTTTCATCATCCTTTCGTATATCAGGAAAAAGATCGGCCAAATCGGCGGCATAACCGATAATATCAATTCCAAAGTTTAATGTTGTTTCGCCTATGAGTTCTATACAACGTGTTACCTGTTCACAGACTGTGACGTCAAACAAAGGCAGATGAAGACAAATATTCAATTCCGTCGCAACACCCATATATTCCAGATTGATTCTTGATTGATACAATGTCCTGAAATAAGCAATTATTTTATCCTTTTCGCCGGGTTTAAATTTAGAAACTTCCGACATATCCATGTACTTATTTTCTAATAAGGCAACGAATTGATCCGGATCTTCTTTGTCGGCAATGAAGCGGATGTGGGTCAGCGTAATTGTACCGTCTTCATTTTCCTGCCAAAGAATAGCCGTGAAATACGGTACAATTTCCGGTTGTCCGTATTTCACGACATATTTTTGAACGTCCGACAATGTTTGGGCAAGATCTTGCCCAAACATTATATACACGAAATGACGATAGTTGAACATAACACTACAACGTTACATCAATTTTAAGGTTATCAATGCCGCTGTTCAATCCTAAATCGTCCAGCAGTCCCGACAAATATTGAATCTCCGCAATAATTTGCTTTGATGTGGCATCGTTATTTGATCTGGTATTAACATACACGCTATGAGGCGTATAAGGTGACTTTGAATATTTCTCAGGCTCTGTCAGATACTTGCAAGTGTCTGTTCCTTTATCCAAAACCGGTTCCATGGCCGTTTGTATTTTCTTTCTGATCTCCGCCGAGTTTTTATTTATCGAGCTTGCAATGATGTCGTCGTATTCATTTCTAAAATTAGGCAGTTGGCTTGCAAAATTGTCAAAGGCGTTTTTCCTCTTGCCTGTCTGCGTAGAAATCCAACCCTTGCCAAGCACAGAGATATCATTACTGTTCGGATTGTAATAATAATAAACGCCATCTTCCTTACGTACTTTTACAAAACAATCGAATATCAGGCCAAATATCCAATATTTGTATGCCTCATTATCATTATCCTTTGGAAAGATGGAAAACTTTTCCTTTTCCATTCGTTCAAATATGGGATAGTCGAAATGGGGCAATTTCCCTGATTTTAAAGATTTATTGTAATTATGCAGGAAAGATTTTGTTGCGCCGACAGCATAAGCGGGAATTATACCGTCTACCCGATATATAATAATACGGTCATTCATTCCGATAGAATGATAAGTAGGATTATCGTCCACGTTTTGTGCGTTTTTAAAAAAATTATCCGGGGTGAGAATCGGACAGGTTGCCGTATCGGGTACTCCTACAAGATACCGGCTTACTTGATTTTTTGCATCTACCGGCCGGCCGGAATTGTATTTGTCATTACAATTTATCGGCAAAAGAGGTTTGGCTTTCGATGTTGCCCTTTTGATAATTTCCTTGAATTTAGTCAAATTCTTTGCCTTCAAATCATTGAGAACGCTGTCGATATTTTTGCCTCTCCATTCGTTTGCGCCGCTCAAACTATCGACATATTTCAATATGACCTCTTTTAGAGAGTTTACATCCTTATATTCAAGCAGATTTGCAGTTCCTAAACTTTGAACAAAAGCGGCAATACTGATATCTTCATTTTGAATAGTGATATTCTCCGTCAGTACGATTTCGTTTGCCAGATTTATGGTAAATAATCCGGGAGAACGTTTCTCCGTAACTTTTATCACATCCAATTCTCTTGCAATATCCTTACGTACATTTTCCAAATAAGATTTTAGCAATCCCAGTATGTTTAATTCGTCATTAACGACAGTCGTCAATTTTTTGTAGACGGCAATTGCCCGTACCCTTCTGTCCTTGTCTATTTTTGCTTTCGCCACATTACAGACGGCATCACAAATAGAGTCTTTAATGATTTTTGTTTTTTTATCCCTGTTCCATACAAATTTCTTCTTCCTCAACTCTTTAAGATCATCAACAGCATTTGCGACAATCGCTTCCAAACTTGGAATTGAAGCGTAATTATTCACGGTTGTTTTGCCGTCAAAAGCGTTTTTCTCCTTTTCCATTTCGGCTTCGTAAATTTCTATCATCTGTTTAATTCGCTGAAGGAAAACAATGGGTTTGTGAACAGGATATTGAGAATCTTTGACCAGATTAACAACCATTTCCCGTAACGATTTTGTTACATTATCCGTAATTTCGTTCTGTATCGAATCTAAATGTTTGCTTAAATCAGGATTTTCCGATGTTACGTATCGCTTGTAATACATTTCAATATCCGATTGCGGCGCATCTTCATCGATATCTTCCAGTTTGGCGCCGGGATATGCATTAGAACGTACGGCATTAATCAAATCATTTTTATCGGTTTCAACAATTTTGATTTCGCCCATCCACGTATCGGCTTCCTTTTCCGATGCGTTAACATTATCTGCCGTCGTTGCCAGCATGTTATCGATTAGTTTCTGGGATGCTTTTAAACAGAATATATTTGCCGCCTTTTCGGCATTGAAGATAATTTTACAAGCCCCTATACGACAAATCCACGATGTTTTACCTTTGACAAG
>JAITBC010000038.1 GCA_031283785.1 Tannerella sp.
GCCGTCAATCACAATGGAGGCATAGAATTTCCTGCTGCCTCCGCCCATCACTCCGGGCTGTGTCTTTTGAATACTTTTATATTTGATTGCCATGCTAAAATAATTTATACGTTTACTGAAAAACAGACATGCCAAAACATTTGCAACATGCTGTTGTTTTTTTAGTTTGCAGTCATACGGTGATTCCGTTTCCGACATCCTGCGATGATCGGAGAGAACACGTCCGTATGTGCCTGAATAAAAGTTTACCGTGTAAAAACAGCCGGGACGGCGTTCATAGAAGGGAGGATTGCACAGCGCATACTCCTCCCGTAAGGATATAAAGCGGTTCGGCCGACAACGGGAATCCGCGCCGGCGACATTTGTTTGAATGTGTTTTTGTGGAGAAAAAAAATCTTTCCCCTCGCTTAATCCAAAGATAACAGCGGCAGGGGTATGTGGTTTAAATGATTTATTTTTATTATATTTCGCGCATGTGCGCGTAGTACTGGAATTTAGTAATCTCTCTCTCTCTCTCTCTCTCTCTCTCTCTCTCTCTCATATCGTGCCGCAGACCTCCGGAAGAAGGACTGACTTGCATTTTATTTACAGAAAAAACAGAGAATGTGTTCATGTATTATTTTTTAATTGTTATGGGTGCAAAACTACATCTTTCATTTTAAACAAACAATATTTGCTGTGGCTTATTTACGGTATTAGATTTTTTTATGTAAAAATATGGAGTGGAATGTTTGTGTTGTTATATTTTAACACAGTATAGGTTTTCTGTTGTCATCCTGATATTGAAACACGGAAACACGAAGAAGAAGACATTATGTTTCGTCTGAAATGGGGAAAAATCTCCGTGTTCTCCGTGTTTCAATGATTACAAGTTATTTCGCAGGTCTAATTTACTTCCAGTTCCTGCCATGGCGGAAGTTTCGGGAACGTGTTATGCGGCTCGGTCTGATACCAGAACACAACCGATGCAATGTCCGACTGCTGTAGCAGATAACGGCTGCCGCCGTGCCGCCAGCCCAAATCCTGAATGGTGACCTTCAGATCCTTCTCAAAGCGAACAGGGTCGGCAATGTGCCAGCGGTACAATCCGAAACGTTGCTGCGACCGGTAGGCGCCGTCCGGACGTATCACCTGCACCAGACCGGCGTAAGGAGTACAAAATTCCGTGTACTGTCCTCCGCGGTCGAAACCGTGTGAGCCGCAGAAATAATCCTCCGCCCCGGTGCCGCAAATCGTCGGGTACTCCGTGTCGCCGTCCATGAAGAACTTGATTTCGCCTTCGCCCCACCAGCCGTTGTTCTTCACGCCCCAGGCTATGTAGACGCCGACGTAATGACCTTTTCCGCGGATATTATCCACAATTGCGTAGTCCGACGTCGTGTTGGGATTGCTGCGCCGCCACTGAGCATGGAAGTAGGCCGCGTTATCGGGCACGTCCGTCAGCGTGTAGTCAATCTGATAAAACAGCACCAAACCGTCCTTATAATCCTTATAATGTTCCTTGTCATCGACATTTTCCACGGTGATTTTGCATTTCCTGCGGAAGGGCATTGTCCAGTAGCAATTGAACCCGATATACGGATTCACACAGACTGCCAGCGAATTCAGCGGAGCAGAGACGCCCCATCCCATGCCGAAAAAGTCGCCTAAGGGACATTCGACCGACGGTTCCTTTTCGTCGTCCCAATAGATCCTCAGGATAGTAAATCGCCAATTGCCGCGGGACGGCGTCATCCAGATATGCTGGATGGCGCCGGGGCCTTCTATCTCGGCGATCGTAAACGTTTCGCCGGGTGCAACCATGATACACGGGTTCACTTTCCAGCCCTGTCCCAGGTCGAGGGCCGCGTTCGCCGAGTTTGCCACGTTGCGTTTGTCCCCCTCCTTTATGTCGGCTATCCCGCCCTTGCCTTTTTCGCCTGTGTAGTTCTCCGGAGATATCGAGCGGCTTTTTGCGTCCGATAAAAGAAACAAATTGCCCATATTGTTATTCAGTCCGTTATATGGCTGCTGGGCGTAAACCGAAGCGGTGAAAAATGTCGCCGCAATAAAAATTCCAATGTGCTTCATAATTTCAATAATTTGATTAATATTACCGTCAAAGATACTTGATAAAGCGATTTAGTCGTAAATACTGTTTTTTTTAAATCCGAATTTTCCGCATCACTAATATAAAATTCAGCCCTGTCGATGTGACTGTTTTCGGACAGTCTCCAAGCAAGTTTCCCTGCATTTCGGTGGGGGAGGGGTATCCGGCGTCATTAACAGGAAGAAACCTGCCGAAATGTAAGGCTTCGGCAGGTTTCTGACTATCAAACCAATTTAGTTGGGTACGCACAATGGGTTATACAGGCGTTCGTTTTCCGGTATCTGGAGCGTCATTTGGGATGGCGATAAGGTTTTTGCCTTATACCAGTGAATAACGGAACCGGAACGGTCTACCGTAATGCCCCAACGCTTGTTGTTGTAAAATTCGAGACCGTTTTCACCCCACATTTCGATTCGCCACTGAAGTTGAATCTTTTCCAGCGTAGATTTGCCTGCGCTTGCCGGATAGGTGTCTATCGTCAAAGGCGTTTCGCCAGCTTTGGTACGCGCCGCCAGCAGCGTGTTGACGGTCGCCTTGGCGCCCGCTTCGTCGCCGGCCTGCAGTTGCGCTTCGGCTTTCATCAGCAGGACTTCGGAACTGCGCATGTAATAAAAATCATTTTGACCCACCTGTTCTTTGGTGCCGTTAAGCGCCTGTGTGGCGGCGAACTTCAGGTTGACATAACTCATCACTGTAATTATCTGATCGCCCGGATAACTGTAATCGCCAAACGGGGTTTCGCCACAGAAGGCGCTTTTGCGATAATCGTTGTCCGGTATCAGGTTATACAGGCGATCATCAATACGTGCATATCCGCGCATCTGTCCGCCCCAGCCGGTGGCAAATATGTTCATCCACATGCTGTATACTGTATTTCCGGACACAAAGCCTTTGGGGAATCCTAAAATGACTTCGGGATTGACGGCATTGTTCAAAAACGCATTTGTTTCCGCAAGAAACTCCGCATCTTCCGGCGTCCCGGTATTTTTGCCTCCATAGTTCTTTTCGCTGATCAGATCGGGATAGTGGGAAAGGACATCGTTACAGGCTGCAATCGTTGTCGGCCAATCGCCCGTCCACAGGGATACGCGCGCCAGCAGGAAGTTGGCTACCCCGGCGTCAAGATCGTTTACCTTTTCCGTATATCCGACCCCAGCCTCTTCAAACAGCTGAATGGCTGTGTTCAGGTCATTTTTGATAAAGTTGTAAGTCTCCTGAGAAGAAGAGCGTGGCTGGAAAGGTTGCCCCGGATCGTACCTGTCGTAGAGGGACAGTCCCAGTTTCGCGTTTCCTCCCTGCAGGTAGGCGTCCTGATATACCTGCATGACATAATGGTAACCCCATGCCCGCAGCACAAGCGCGCGCGCTTTGTATTCCTTCAGCCTCGCATTGTCGCCCACCGTGGCGTCATCTAAGTAATTCAACAGTTTGTTACCCTGAACCACACAACTGTAGCCATGATCCCACCAACATCTGTTCTCGCTACTGCCCGTAGCAACTGCATTTTCGAACTGGTATTGCGGCACCCCCCAATAGTTATACGAACCGTCGCCAATCACCATGTCATTACCAAACAAATTAAACATGTGGCCATGCGCGAGCACATAATTCACCTGCCCGTCTGCGCTTGCCTGATTGTCAACAAACTGATGTATTTTGGATTCGATGGTATTGGCAATACCACCCAATATCAGTTCTATCTTATCGCTGTTGCCGGAAGCCAGAATCTCTTTGATTTGTTCTTCCGTAATTGCATTTTCCGGAGCCAGGTTCAGTTTCTCGGTACATGAAGTGATGATTGCCAAACCGACTGCCAATAATACTATACTATATTTTTTCATATTGAAATTATTTTAAACGGTTAAAAATCCAGATTAAGCCCCAGCGAATATGTACGCAGGTACGGGTATACATAGTTATCTACCCCAAAGCCGCCTGTCAGGTCCATTCGGGGATCAATTCCCGAAGATTCCGTAAACAGGAGCAGGTTGTCGCCTTCTACAAAAATGCGCAGATTGCTGATACCTGCCATTTTCAAAAGTGACTGCG
>JAITBC010000052.1 GCA_031283785.1 Tannerella sp.
TTCGGATACAAGAAAGACCCGCTGATTCTGATTGACAACAATGAATCGACTACGCAGGAACTCGCACGCATGCAGCCCGACGATATCAAAAGCTTTTCTATCATGAAAGACGCTACGGCAACAGCGCTTTACGGTTCACGCGGAGCAAACGGCGTCATTCTGGTAACAACCAAGGAGGGCAAGGAAGGAAAAACCCGCATAGACATACGCTATGAAGAGGCTATTTCGAGACCTACAAGTCTGACGGAACTTGCCGACCCGGTTACGTACATGCAGCTTGCAAACGAAGCGGTACAGACACGTACTCCGAATCTGCCGCGTCCGTATTCTCTGAATCAGATTGACAACACCATCGCCGGCGGAAATCCTTACGTGTATCCCGCCAATGACTGGTACGACGTCCTGTTCAAGGATTTTACGCAGAATCACCGGCTGAACTTCAGCGCTTCAGGTGGTGGAGCCATAGCGCGCTACTATCTGGCAGGCAGCCTGATTAACGACAACGGACTGATGAAGGTGGACAAAAAGAACGATTTCAACAGCAACGTCAATCTGAACCGTTACATGCTGCGCTCGAACGTGAACATCAACGTTACGAAAACGACCGAAGTTGTTGTACGTCTGCATGGAGCCTTCGACGATTACACCGGTCCGATGTACGGAGGAGATATGATGTTCAAGATGGTCATGCTATCGAATCCTGCGCGGTTCCCAGCATATTTCCTTCCGGATGCGGAACATGCACACCGTAAAAACGTGCTGTATGGAGGATACAGAGACGGCGGCAATTATTCGTGGTATCTGAATCCATACGCAGAGATGACGCGGGGTTACAAAAACCAAAGCACTTCGCAGATGTCCGCACAGTTTGAACTGAAACAGAAATTAGATTTCATCACCGAAGGACTGGAACTGCGGGGACTGTTCAACACCAGCAGGTATGCCGATTTCGATGTAAACCGTTTCTTCATGCCGTTCTACTATCAGGTTCTGCCCGGCTCCTATAACAAGGCGAAAAACACGTACAAACTGGACCAGATGAACATCGACGGTTCGAATGACCTCAAGTATAACGAAGGCGACAAGACCATCACTTCGACCAACTATTTCGAATCAACTCTGACATGGAACAGGTCGTTTGACGAAAAACACGACGTAGGCGCTCTGCTCGTTTACACCATGCGCAATCACTTGAAATCGAATGCCGGAAATTTGCTAAAATCGCTGCCTTACCGCAATATCAGCCTTGCAGGAAGGGCAACATACGGCTATGATTCGAGATATCTTGTTGAGTTTAACTTCGGATACAACGGTTCGGAACGCTTTGCGGCAAAAGAACGGTTCGGATTCTTTCCCTCGGCAGGTATCGGATGGTTTATTTCAAATGAAGAGTTCTGGACGGACGAGCTGAAAAAGACAGTGAACAAACTGAAACTCAAAGCAACCTACGGCATAGTTGGTAACGACGCTATCGGCGACGAAAACGACCGCTTCTTCTACCTCTCAAATGCAAACGTAAATAATCCTGACAGGGGCTCTGCGTTCGGTACATTCGGAAACTTTGTCATAGACCCCTCCGGATCGTCAAGGACATCTCTCAACGGTGTTTCCATTTCGCGCTATCCGAATGAAGACATCACATGGGAGACATCGAAAAAGTTCAATCTCGGTCTTGAACTCGGACTGTTTAACAAACTCGATATTCAGGCAGACCTGTTCACCGAATACCGTGAAAATATCCTGATGTTCCGCACATCCATTCCTGTTACCATGGGATTGCAGGGTACACAAAAAGCGAATGTGGGCGAGGCTTCAAGCAAAGGAATAGACATTTCGGTAAACTACAATCATTCCATCAACAAGGATGTCTGGATTTCGGGAATGGCAAACTTCACGTATGCCACCAGCGAATTTCTCGTCTATGAGGAAAACGATTTTTCGGCTACTCCGTGGAAATCACACGTCGGACAGTCGCTTAATCAGGAATGGGGATACGTTGCCGAACGTCTGTTTGTCGATGAGGACGAAGTTCGCAACTCGCCCGAACAGTTCGGAGGCAGGGGCAGTTACCGTGCAGGAGATATCAAGTACAAGGATATCAACCGTGACGGCAAACTTACGGAGCTGGATCAGGTTCCCATCGGATACCCGAAAAGTCCCGAAATCGTTTACGGATTCGGTCTCTCGGCAGGATGGAAGAATATTGACTTTTCGTTCTTCTTTCAGGGACTTGCACGCGAATCGTTCTGGATTGAGCTCAAAAACGAATATAACGGCGACGGCAGTCCGAAAGTCGTAGGTACTTCGCCATTTATCGGAGGACAGAACGCGCTGTTGAAAGTATATGCCGACGATTACTGGTCGGAAGCCAACCGTAATGTATATGCGCTCTGGCCACGACTTTCAAACTCGTATGTTGACAACAACACGCAAAAGTCCACATGGTTCATGCGCGACGGTTCGTTTCTGCGTCTGAAATCGGTGGAGCTGGGATATACCATGCCGCAGAAACTGGCGGAAAGGATTTACTTGAGCAGCGCCCGCATATATGTCAGCGGGACAAATTTGCTTACCTTCAGTAAATTTAAACTCTGGGACCCCGAAATGGGAGGAAACGGGCTGGGTTATCCGATTCAGCAAGTATTTAATTTTGGTATTCAGTTATCATTTTAAAAAATAAGAAACATGAAAAAGATATGTATAATAATGACAGCGCTGGCGCTGGGTATGCTAAATGCCTGCGATTATCTGGACGTCACTCCGGACGATGTAACAACTATTGACCACGCATTCGTTGACCGCAACGAAGCGGAAAAATTTCTTTTCACCTGTTACAGCTATCGTCCGCATATTGGCGACATCAACTATGACCCTGCCATGAGCGGAGCCGACGAAATATGGCAGTATTATCCGTCGGCAGGATACAATGGAGCAAATCCAATGTATGTCGGGCAACAGATTGCACGCGGTTTTCAAAACAGCAACAGTCCGTATCTGGACAGCTGGCACGGAGGAGACAATAACGCAACTCCAAACCTGTGGTGCGGCATTCGCGACTGTAATATCATGCTCGAAAAGATTGAAACCGTGCCGAATATTCCGGACTGGGAAAAGAAACGGTGGATTGCCGAAGTGAAATTCCTCAAAGCCTATTACCACTATTATCTCTTGAGATGCTATGGTCCGATACCGATAACGGACGTCAGTCTGCCCATTTCGGCAGGCGTGGACGAGGTAAGAGTATATCGAGACCCGGTGGACGAGGTGGCGAAATACATCTCAGACCTGATGTACGAAGCTGCACAGGACCTGCCAAATCCCGTTGAGATACAGATAAACTCGGAAGGTGGACGTATAGACAAAATGGGCGCTTTGAGCATACGAGCCGAAGTGTTGCTGACGATGGCAAGCGACCTGTTTAACGGAAACGCCGACTATGCCAGAGAGCCTTTGGATAAACGTACCGGCAAACCGCTGTTCAACCAGACAAAAGACCTCAACAAATGGAAACTTGCCGCCGACGCCTGCCGGGAAGTTATTGACATGGCGGATGCTCAAGACAAAAGACTGTTTGATGAAGTCCATTCACGTATAATCGGCGCTCCGGAAGAACTGCAATTACAGACGGTTTACAGACAGGCTGTATGCGAACGCTGGAACAGGGAACTCTTATGGGGAGGTACAAATTATGACTCCTACAAACTTGCTTCGGATGCCTCTGCAAGAATCATAGCAGCAACATCAAGCAATCAGAACTCTGTCAATTCACAGTGGGCGCCGACGCTGAAACTGGCGGAAGCATATTATTCCT
The DNA here is from genome assembly GCA_031283785.1 of Tannerella sp. Next base: position 3,812 of record JAITBC010000052.1, read on the forward strand.
CCAACGGAGTACCCATTGATGAGGACAAAGATTGGGATGCAAACAAATGGTATGAAAACCGCTACAAACTTCGCGAAGAACCTTCGTCGGGAGTACCGGAAATCTATTATGTAAAGGAAGGTCAGCAGACCGCCTATCTGCATTACAACCGTGAACCGAGATTTTATGCAAGCCTCGGATTCGACAGAGGGATTTATTATGGCAGCGGATATTACAGGTTTCCCGAGGACGTTAAATGGGTGGCCGGACTTCTGGGAGAAGCTAACGGACGGATGTTCACATGGCATTCCGTTACTGGATATTCCGCTAAAAAAATGCACAGTTTCTCAAACGCAATTGATGCCGCCGGACGATTAAACAATCCCGAATATTTTCCGTTCCCAATCATGAGGCTGGCAAACGTTTATCTGATGTATGCCGAGGCTCTTAACGAAGCGGAAAATTCGCAGACGGCGAGAGCTCTGGCAATAGAGTATCTGGACAAAGTACGCGCGCGTGCAGGGCTGAAAGGCGTAGTGGATGCGTGGAAAGACCATTCGAGAAATTCCGGTAAACCGGCAAGTCAGGACGGTCTTCGCGCAATCATCCGTCAGGAACGTACAATAGAGCTTGCTTTGGAAGGAAAACGCTTCTGGGACCTCCGTCGCTGGAAAAAAATCTCCGAACTGAACGTGCAGCCGAAAGGATGGAACATAGCAGCCGAAACAGCTGCCGATTACTATAATGTTGTGGATGTTGCACCTGTTCCTGTGAACTTCACTACCAAAGATTATTTCTGGCCTATTGCAGAGAAAGCGATTATCAGCAACTCTAATTTAGTCCAAAACTTCGGATGGTAACGAGTTATGAGTTATGAGAGATGAGTTATGAGAGATGAGTTATGTTACGAATCGGGTGTAAGGCAGTACGGCAAACGAACTGCAGGCTTTTCGATGGACGAAATGCAGGCTTTTCGATGGACGGAATGCAGGCTTTTCGACGGACGGAATGCAGGCTTTTCGATGGACGGAATGCAGGCTTTTCGACTGACGGAATGCAGGCTTTTCGACGGACGGAATGCAGGCTTTTCGATGGACGTGCCTTCGCGCCTTCGTGCCTTCGTGCCTTCGCGCTTTCGTGCCTTCGCGCCTTCGCGCTTTCATCATAACTATAGAATACAGATTAGATTAAATTAATTAGATTAAATTAAATGATATGAATACAAATATTGTAAAGTTTATAAAAGGTTTATTCCTTATGTTTGCAGCAGGCGTTCTATGGTATGCCTGCGAAGAGGAACCGATTGGACAGCAGCCGCTGGAAAGTGATCCTCCCGGCTCGGTTTCCAATGTGAAAGTAATGAACGTACCGGGCGGCGCTGTGCTGTCGTACCAGTTACCAAAGGACGAAGACCTGCTGTATGTTAAGGCGGTGTATGAACGTAACGGAGAAATTTGCGAAAGCCGTACTTCTCTTTACAGGGATACACTGAAAGTGGCAGGTTTCGGCGATACCGAACCGCACGAAGTCCGGCTGATTGCTGTGGACAGAAGTCAGAACGAATCTCCTCCTGCCATTGCAACGATTGAACCGCTCGAACCTCCGGTGCTGTCTATTGGCAACTCACTTGAGTTGACGACATATTTCGGAGGAGTGGATGTTGCATGGGACAACCCCTCCGGTGCGGAAGTTATGCTCAATGTTACGATATACAGCGATTCGCTTCAGGAATATGTTCCTCTCGAAACCTTCTATGTTTCGTCGAAGAGCGGAAGGAGAGGCATCCGCGAGATGGATACCATTCCCTACAAACTCGGCGTTTTTGTACAGGATCTCTGGGGAAACTTGAGCGAACAGAAATACTACGAGTTGACGCCGTTTTTCGAAAGAGAGTTCGACCGTGAAAAATTCAGCAACTCCGCGTTGTCCAACGACGGTCCGCATGAGACGAACAATCTGGGCAACTGGGCGCCACAGTACATGTGGGATGGCAGATGGGGTGAAGACCGCGGGTACAGTTCAAAAGCAAGCGCTGACTTTCCCCTTCCGCAGTCTATCACTGTTGACCTTGGAACGCTTGGAGTAATCAGCCGTATCAGGATATATCAGCGTGATGTAAAGGGCCCGGGCGGTAGCTGGGAGTCGCGGTTTGAGGCAGGCAATCCACGTATTTTTGAAGTATGGGGACGCGAGGAGCTTGACTTGACAGGCGACTGGAACCTGTGGACAAAACTGATGGAATGTGAATCGATTAAACCTTCCGGATTGCCGGCAGGGCAGTATTCCGAAGAAGACCTTGCCATTGTCGCTAACGGTGAAGACTTTTATAATCTCAAACTTGATGTGAAAGTACGGTACATCCGATTCAGGGTTTACAAGCCATGGAGTCCTGTTGACCAGAATTTCCAGATAACCGAATTTAAAGTGTTTGGAGATGACAGATAAAAGGTTAAAACTAAAAGTTAAAAGTAAATGAATATGAAAAAGTTTATAGAATTAATAAAGCAGACTGCCATTGCAGTGGCTGCTCTTGCAGCCCTCTATTCCTGTTCCGAGATGAACGACAAGCACGAACAGTATCTTGACGGTGAAATTATTTATGCCGCCATGGTGGACAGCGCTTTCATGTATCCCGGCAGAGAACGTGCCGAGATAGAGGTGTTAATCAGATCGCAGCGTATCGAAACCGTCCGTATCTTCTGGAACAGTTATTCCGATTCTACAGACCTTGACATCAATGGTCAAGTCGGCACATTTTCAACCACGATTGAAGACTTGCTGGAACAGGATTATATATTCAATGTAGTCAGTATCGACGAATTTGGAAACCGTTCCCTGCCTGTCGAAGTTTCGGGAAGAGTGTATGGCGATAACTACCAGTCAGGACTGATAGACCGTTCCATACGATGGATATCCCCGACCGCCAACGGATTGACGGTACAGTGGGGAAGTACGGTAAGTTCGGTTGCAGGCGTCGAAATTGTCTATACTAATATTGAGGGTAATAGTCAGACCTTTCGGGCTTCCGCCGAAGAAACTATTGTGATTCCGGGCTGGAAGTCGGGATTCAGTTACCATACGATTTTCTCAATGTCGGGCGCAATTGACGAATTTGACAAGGGTTACGAAACAGTTGTAAGCGATGAAGATATCTGGTCTCTTACACCCAAATATTCATGGTCGTTCGATGACCCTGCGAATCCGGGAAATCCTGATAAAGAAGGCGCTCCAATTGAACTGGTTGGAAACGTTACCTTAATCGATGGACCGGATGCGGCGAACAAAGCTGTACGTGTCGAAATCGGAAAAGAGAACTATTTGAAAGTATCTGTTGGCACGCCTATGCAACAGTGGACTCTCATGGTTGTGTTCAGGGCGCCTAATGATATTAGCAGCTACCACACAATCCTGCAAACCGACCCGGCTAATTCCAATGACGCTGACTTTTTCATCCGCGACGGTAATGTTGGCATAGGTGCGTTAGGCGGCTATGTAGGTCCTGCTCTGGAGGCAGACAAATGGTACAGACTGATAATAACACGGAATACCTCACTGAAAATTTCCAGTTATGTGAACAAGGTGAGATATCAGAATGGCGCAAACGCGAGCGACGGACGGTTTAACTTGCAGAGTACTTTTCTGATTTCCGGAGACGAAAGTAACGAAGACAAAACTCTTGACGTCGCCGAAATTGGTGTATGGGACAAATTTCTGGATGAATTTGTAGTTAACCGTTATTATCAAATCAACGAATAATGCTGATGTTTCATTTTTAAATGACAGAACAAATGAAGAAAGTTTTAAAATTAATGGCAGGCATGTTAGCGACAGCGACATTTGCCCTGTCTATAACCTCATGCGTAGAGGACGAAGATAAGGACAGAACCAACAACGGCAGCGAAAGCGCCATAATGGTAGTTCCGTACGAAACAGACATTAGGGTGGGCGCAACACGGTTACTGACTGCGACCGTCCTTCCTCTGAACTCCGGAACGCCAAATGTAACATGGACGAGCAGCGATGCTAATATTGTCTCTGTCAGCGGTTCAGGCATACGCGGAGAAATTACCGGTACTGGAGAGGGTACGACTACCGTCACCGCTTCGGCTAACGGTAAATCGGCGACTTGCGTGGTTACTGTTACGCCGGCTATCCCGATGACAGGTCTTGCAATTGTTCCGGGTTCGGATACGGTAATCGTGGCAGGAAGAACTTCACAGTTTAATGCTGTGCCGGTTCCCGAAGATGCAACGAATTATATTCCGGTATGGACGACGAGCGATAATGCTGTAGCCACCATATCGACAACAGGATTGGTTACTGCCGTTGCTCCGGGTGTAGCGACTGTTATCGTTACTTCTGCCGGCATCTCTGATTCTGTTGATATACGGGTTATTCCGGTGGTTCCCCTGAACGATTTCACGGTTACGCCCGATGCGTTACCGATAACGAGTCCGGGTACTGCTAAACAGTTCGAGGTTGTGTTAGACCCCGAAAATACGACGGAATATTTTCCTGAGTGGTCTTCGAGCAATCCTTCCGTAGCCACGGTGTCCGAAACGGGATTACTTGATATCCTTGCTCCGGGTAATACCACTATTACTCTTACTTCGGGCAACATTTCGAAACATGTTGATGTTACCGTACTGTCTGCCGATGCTATTTACAGCCGCGTCAAAGGTTACTGGACGTTCGACGACCCCAGCAATATTGCCAAGGCAACCGTCGGAAACGATTTGGAGTTCGTGAGAGTAGATGAGTTTTCTACATTAGGAGTGGAGACAGGTCCCGCCGAAGGACCGTCCCCCAGCAACGGCTCAGCATTCATACCCAGAGGCTCGTGGATAAAATGTCTGCATGGCATACCCGCAAATGGCGGAGGCTCGCGTGTTAACGAATATACCATTATGCTCGACGTTAAGCCGATGTTAGTGGATGCTAATGCTTATTTTTCCCTGATTCAGATGGACGCCGACAACGCCAGCGAAGCCGACCTGTATATCAAGTCGAGAGGACGTATAGGAGGCGATTCTCCTCCTCCCCTTGGCACTACGGGAGAGTATGTCGTTGTAGCAAAGAAATGGTACAGAATAATTTTCACAGTCAAAATCGGCGATGGAGGATATTGCAATTATTACCTGAACGGCGCAATACTGATGGAAAATAGTGCGTCGGGAGTGGACGGAAAAGGTTCGCTTGACACGAACGGTATTATATTCTTTGGCGACGGCTTGCCGCCGAGTCTGGGCGGCGGCGGCAATGCTACATACAACGATGAGAATTTATACGTAGCCGGAATAGCTATCTGGGACTATGCACTGTCTGCAGATGATATTGCTACTCTCAACGGATATTAGGTAATTACGGCTATTCACGGAAAAACATGAGTGTTTAGACGTAAGACCTCAATGAATAAATTGAAAGAGGTGTTTGACAATCTGTCGAACGCCTCTTTTTCTTTGTCCAGACAACGCTTGTCAAGACTCCATGAAAGGAGGCTTTCAAACGTCGTGGAAAAATGAAAGGATTCCTTTTGTGAAAAAATATCGACAGAGGTGCTATTGATTTTATATGATTCGTTATTCCGAAAATAAACATTATTTTTGCCGACATCAAAAAAAACGGTTTCAGATGAGCAAAAAAATAAAAACAGAAGAAGGCAGGGGTGGCGGTGTGCTGATAGCTAACCCCATCTATGATCATGTATTCAAGTACCTGATGAACGACAACCGCGTGGCACGCAAATTTATATCCGCCATTATCGGCGAGGAAGTGGTAGAACTGTCCTTTGCACCCCAGGAATATGTGCGTGAGTTGGAGAATGTATCGGAAAGAAGCTGGAGTTTTTACCGTCTGGACTTCAATGCCCGGATACGGACCGGAGAGACGTACAAATCGGTGATGATAGAGGTACAGAAAGTGTCGCTTATACTTTACGCGGTATGATTTTGTGCAGGTGCATATTTTCCCCGCAGGGGAATCATATCAATAGAAAAAACGGGTATCCCTTTTCCCTGTTCCCCGTCAGGGGATTCATAAACGGGAGGTGAATGCCCTGACGGGCAATCCGGCACGTTGACAGCCGGTGTTTTCTATTGATATGTTTGCCCTGACGGGCAATG